>DATHPL010000288.1:0-5744 GCA_035483915.1 Bradyrhizobium sp. | reverse complement strand
TGCGTTTCAGTCCCACCCGATCGGCGTTCTGATACTGCGTATAAAGGGCCTTTGCGACCGGAATGACCTCGGCGAGAATGTCGAGCTCTTCGGGCACGCCGGGCCGGCCGGCAAACAGCACGTCGACGATCTCTTCGAAATTGAACAGCCAGAACGGAAGCTTCAGGTTACGCGGATTGAGCACCAGCGCCCGGTCGCCGAAGCAGCGGCCATACTCGTTGTGAACGTCGAGCAGGAATATCCGCAAGTTCGGCCGCGATTTGAGAATCTCGTTCAGGAGCAGCGAGACGCCGGTGGATTTGCCGACGCCGGTCGATCCGAGAACCGCGAAATGCTTGGAGAGCATTTCCTCGATATCGACATAGGCGATGACCGAGGAATCCTGCTGCAGCGTTCCGATATTGATCTGATCCGAACCGCTCGGCGCGTAGATCGTGCGCAATTCCTGGCTGTTGATCAGTTCAACCGCATCGCCAATGGTCGGATAGTTGGTGACGCCGCGCTGGAATTTCTGGCGGTCCGAAGCCCCGAGGATTTCGCCGAGCAAATCGACCGAAGCGCTGGCGATGAAGTTGTCGGATTTCGGCAAGTCTTCGCACGACACTTCGGTGATCATGGCCACGATGACAGACGTGCCGCAACGGATGCTGACAAAACGGCCGACCGTCGCCCGGACCTCGGAGAGGCCCATTTTACCGGTGGCCATCAGACCGACCCGCGCATGCGAGCCGCGCACCAAAATTACGCGTCCAAACGATGTCACGATAGCCGAACCCGATTTGTCACGAATTACGCATCCTGGGCGTTATTATGAGGTCTGTCGCTGCACAAACGGTTAAGCCGCGCCGGTCAAAACAGCGACGGTTCGCCGCGAAATGGAGTTTTGGCCTCATCCGGGCTTGGTCCGCTGCGCATTCCTTGGGCGGAATAGGGGAATCCGTGGGGCCGTCATCAGCCGCGCCCCCGGCAGGGTATTCATAATTGATTTACCAACTCATGAGGTGTCGCACCCATGAGGTCCGGCTGACGAAAAAGCCCTCGGCGAGAAGGGCGGGCCGACCAGCCGACTTGCCGGACGCAGGGCGGGCACGAGGTATCCGTGAAACGGGCGGCTTGTCGGCAAATATTCGTTGACTTGACCGAATGATTTGTACATTTGTACAAATCAAAATGGTCCTTCCAACCGACAGTGATGATGCCACGCCGCGCAAGGCAAATCTGCGCGAAGCCATTCTATGCGCCGCCGAGGATTTGTTTTCGACCAACGGGTTCAACGCCGTTTCGGTACGCGACATCGCGCAGGCAGCCGGCGCCAATCCTGGCAGCGTGACCTACCACTTCAAGACCAAGGACGGGCTGCTTCTCGAAATCTACCGCCGGCACTGCGGGCCGATGAACTTAAGGCGATCGGAATTGCTGGCGGCGGCGCAGCGTGTGCGCGATCTCAACGATCGGCTCGAGGCGATCGTACGCGCCTATGTGCTGCCGGCTTTCTCCTCAGGCAGCGATCTCGCCGGCGGAGGCGCGCGCTTTACCCGATTGCGCGCGGTGATGTCGGCGGAAGGCAATGCGGTGGCGGGCAAGATCATCGCGCAGACCTTCGACGACACCAGCCATGCTTTCATCGATGCAATCTGCGAAAGCCTGCCGCAGATTCCGCGCACCGAGATCGTGTGGCGCAGCCACTTTTTGCTCGGCGCGCTTTACTACACATTGGTGACGCCCGAGCGCGTATCGCGGCTGTCGCGGGGCGAGGCCGATGGCGCCGATGCCGCCAATGCCATCGAGCAACTGGTCAGGGCAACGGTCGCTTCGCTACAGGCGCCGGCGCTCGACGAGCGAACGTCCGCATCGCGGCGGTCGACGATGCCGCTTTCGCGCCGCTGACCGCAACGATTGAAGATGCCAAATGGGAGGATGGCCATGGCTACGTCGACGACCGTGTCGGTAACTGCAAGTCATGTGGAATTTGGTGAGACGATCCGCGCCGGCCTTCTCGGAGGCTTGGTCGGCGGTGTGGTGATCTGGATTTACGAGGCGATCGTCTGGGTCGGTGTGCAGCATCTGATGCCGTTGGCGGGTATCCCCCGCAACGCGACCGGGCTGGTCTTCGGCAAGGACGTGCAGGATTCGCTCGGAGCGGTGGCCAATGTGGTCGGCACCGGCATTCATTTCTTTTTCGTATTCGCCTGGGGGGTGGTCTTTGCGTGGGTATGGCCCGCCTTTGCGCGCCGCGGCTATGAAGCGACGCTCGTCGCCATGTTCTTCGCCGCGATCGTCTGGATCGTGATGCATGTCGCGATCGCGCTGGTCTCGTGGAACCACCCGAATTACCTTGATCCCAACGTAATCATTGGCGGCTTCGTGTCTCACCTTTTCTATGCGGTACCGCTGGCCTTGATCGTGAAGCATCGCCTGGCAGCGAATGGTTGAGTAACACGAGACCCGCCAAGTCATAGGCTGCGCCAACAGGCTTGGTCGGCACACCGGAGGAAACAAGAATGGCAAAAACAGGTTTGGTGGTATCAGCCCATCCGGGCGATTTCGTCTGGCGGGCAGGGGGCGCGATCGCGCTTCACGCCAAGAAAGGCTACCGCGTCAAGATCGTTTGCCTGGCGTTCGGCGAACGCGGGGAATCCCAATTCGCCTGGAAGCAGCCGGGCATGACGCTTGAAAAGGTCAAGGCCGGCCGCAAGGACGAGGCCGAGCGCGCCGCAGCCTCGCTTGGCGCCGAAATCGAATTTTTTGATGCCGGCGACTATCCGTTACGGCTGACGGATGCGCATATGGAACGGCTGATCGACATCTACCGCGAACTCAATCCGAGCTTTGTGCTGACGCACTCGCTCGAAGACCCTTACAATGTCGACCACCCGGCAGCGACGGCTTACGCCCAGGAGGCGCGCATCGTCGCCCAGGCCATGGGTCACAAGCCGCAAGCCGATTACAGCTATGCTGCGCCGCCCGTATTCCTGTTTGAGCCGCACCAGCCGGAGATGTGCAACTTCAAGCCGCAGGTGATCCTCAACATCGACGAGGTCTGGGAGATCAAGCGCAAGACGTTCGAGATTCTCGCCGCGCAAAAACATCTCTGGGCTTATTACGAGCGCGTCGCGTTGCAGCGGGGCATGCAGGGCGGCCGTAATTCCGGTAAGGCCATGACCTATGGCGAGGCCTATCAGCGGCTGTTTCCGATGGCACTGGAGGAATTGGTATGAAGACGATCGTTGTCCGAAATATCGCGCGCGCTGACGCCGATGTCGTCAAACGGCTCGGCGCACTTGGCGCGTCCACCGTGCACGAGGCCTATGGCCGTTTCGGCCTGATGAAGCCGTATATACGGCCCGTGTGGGCAGGCGGCGAAGCCGCCGGCACCGCAGTCACTGTGCTGGCGCAGCCCGGCGACAACTGGATGCTTCATGTTGCGGTCGAGCAGTGCCGTCCCGGCGACATGCTGGTCGTGGGCTGTACCACCGACAATACCGACGGCATGTTCGGCGATCTGCTCGCGACCTCGCTGATGGCGCGCGGCGTGGTCGGCCTCATCATCGATGCCGGTTGCCGCGACGTGAAATCGCTCAAGGAGATGGGCTTTCCGGTGTGGTCGAAGGCGATCTCTGCCAAAGGCACCGTGAAGGCGACGCTGGGTGCGGTCAATGTTGCCGTGGTCTGCGCGGGCATCAATGTTCATCCGGGCGATGCCATCGTGGCCGACGACGATGGCGTCGTGGTGGTCCGGAAAAAGGATGCCGCCGAGGTCGCGATCAAGGGCGAGAAGCGCCAGGCGGACGAGGAGGGCAAGCGCAAGCAACTCGCTTCCGGCGTGCTTGGGCTCGACATGTACAAGATGCGTGAGCCGCTGGCCAAGGCCGGGCTCGTCTACGTCGACGAGCCGGAGGCCGAGTGAGATGGCGATGCGCCTGCGCACTTTGCTCGGCGACCATCCGTGCACGGCGGCGCTGAAGAACGGTTCGATCAGGTCGGACCTGGTCGAGTTCGATTTCGTCGAATATACGCCAACCAATAAAGGCTTCAAGCCGATGGTCCGCGAGGGCGCCTTTGACGTCTCCGAGATGGCGATCGTCACCTACTTGATGGCGAAGAATTTCAACAAGCCGATGGTGCTGTTGCCTGACGTCGTGATGGCGCGGCCTCAACTCGGCCACGCTTTTTATAACGCCAGGCGCGGCGTCCTGGCGCCCGCCGATCTTGCCGGCAAGCGCGTCGGCATCCGTTCCTTTACCACCACGACCGGCGCCTGGCTGCGGGGCATTCTCGCCAATGACTACGGCGTCGATCTCAACTCGATCGACTGGGTCACCTTCGAGGATGCCCATGTCGCTGAGTTCGTCGATACGACGAGGCGCGCGCCTGCGGGAAAACAGATCGTCCAGATGCTTCTCGACAGTGAACTCGATGCGATCCTCGGCGAGAAGGTCGAACATCCCGACCTCAAACCGCTGTTTGCGGACGTCAAAGCGGAAGAAGCGCGCTGGTTTGCCAAGCATGGCGTCAAGCCGATCAATCACATGGTCGTCGTCAGCCAGGAGTTGTCCGACCGCCATCCTGATGCCGTCCGCGAAGTTCATCGCTTGTTGTCGGAAGCGGCCAGCGCGGCAAAGTCGCGATTCCAAGCGGCCGAGATGCGGCGTTCGCTGGAATGCATCACCGGATATACGGCGGAGCAGGGCCTGATTGCGCGACGGTTTGCGGTCGATGAATTGTTCAACAACGTGACGCGAGCGTTGATTGAGGAGGTTCACTAAGATGCAGCCTGAGCCGATTTTTGATCTGGCCCACCTCGGTCACCTCGAATTGCTGACGCCGAAGCCGGACGAGAGCCTGAAATTCTTCGTCGATGTGATGGGCATGACCATCAGCGGCCGTCAGGGCGAGTCCGTCTATTTGCGCGGCTGGGACGATTACGAGCGCTATTCGCTGAAGCTGACGGCTTCCAAAACCTCAGGGATGGAGCATATGGCGCTGCGAGCGCGAAGTCCGCAGGCGTTGGAGCGACGGGTTGCGGCGCTGAAAGGATCCGGCTTCGATATCGGCTGGACCGACGGCGATCTCGGCCATGGCCCGGCGTTTCGCTGCCGCGATCCAGACGGCCATATCGTCGAACTTTATTATGAGACCGAGTGGTATCAGCCGCCGGCCGAATTGAAACCCGCCTTGAAGAACCAGGCGCAGCGTTTTCCAGCGCGCGGCGTCAACGTCCGCCGCCTCGATCACCTCAATTGTCTTGCGGTCGATATCAAGGCCAACCGGATCTTCTTCGAGACCTATCTGGGCTGCCGGCTGACCGAGCAGATCGTGCTCAACGACGGCACGGAAGCGGCGATGTGGATGACGGTTACGAACAAGAGCTACGACTTCGCCTATTCGCGGGATCATTCCGGCACACCAGGCCGTTTCCACCATCTCACCTATGCGCTCGACAGCCGTGAAGACATCCTGCGTGCCGCGGATATCTTCCTGGAGAACGGGGTCTACATCGAGACCGGCCCGCACAAGCACGCCATCCAGCAGACGTTCTTCCTTTACGTCTATGAACCCGGCGGTAACAGGGTCGAGGTCGCCAACGCCGGGGCGCGTCTGATTCTGGCGCCGGACTGGAAGCCGATCGTCTGGACCGAGGAAGAACGCAAGAAGGGGCAGGCGTGGGGGCTGAAAACGATCGAGTCCTTCCACACCCACGGCACGCCGCCGGTCGAAGGACATTAGAGCGTTTTCAAGCGAAG
>DATHPL010000287.1:0-2857 GCA_035483915.1 Bradyrhizobium sp. | reverse complement strand
CCATCCTTCGAGACGCCGCTTCGCGGCTCCTCAGGATGAGGCCGGTTCAGCTTTGCCAAAGGATTCCCATGCACCGACTTCGCCTGTTCATTTGCCTGTTTGCCTTCATTGCATCCGCCCCCGCTTTTGCCGCCCGCTGCGGCGGTGACTTCAACACCTTCGTGCAGAACGTGTCGGCGGAAGCAGTATCGGCCGGTATCTCGCAGGCCACGATCGCGCAGGCGCTGGGCGGCGTGCAGCAGGATTTTGGCGTGCTGGCTTTCGACCGCCGCCAACGCGGCACCTTCACCAAAACCTTCGAGCAATATGTATCGACCCGTGTCGGCAGCGGCCGCATCAATGGCGGGCGCGCGATGCTGCGCCGCTACGCGGATCTTCTGTCGAGCATCGAGGCCAAATACGGCGTGCCGCGGCAAATTCTGGTTGCGATCTGGGGTCTGGAAAGCGATTTCGGCAAGGGAGATATGGGCAAACTGCCGGTGTTTCGCGTGCTCGCGACGATGGCGCATGATTGCCGCCGCACCGAGCTGTTCCAGGGTGAACTGTTAGCGGCGCTGCAAATCCTGCAGCGCGGCGATCTGCCGTTGCGCGAGATGATCGGCGCCTATGCCGGCGAGATCGGGCAGACGCAATTCCTGCCGTCGTCCTACGTCAAATACGGCGTCGACTTCGACGGCGACGGACGCGTCGATCTGCGCCACAGCGTCGCCGACGTGCTCGCCTCCACCGCCAATCTCTTGCACACCAACGGCTTCAAGATGGGCGCGCCCTACGGCGAGGGATCGGCGAATTTCGAGGCGATGCGCGAGTGGAATCACGCCGTGATCTACCGCAAGACCATCGCCTATTTCGCCGATCAGCTCGTGGGGCGGTGACGTTTCCAGGCCATCCTTCGAGACGCGGCCCGACGGCCGCTCCTCAGGATGAGGTCCAGCGAGCGACAGACCCTCATGGTGAGGAGGCGCGAAGCGACGTCTCGAACCATGAGGCCCAGCCGAACTGAACTACTTACCCCGCTTCGACGCCTTCTCGATCCGCTTCGCCATCACGTTCCAGTAGGTGGCGGGGCGGAAGCGCTGCAGGAGGTCCATGAAGCGGGCGTCGCTGCCGATCAGGATGCGCGGCTCGTTCTTCTCGATGCCCTTGATGATGCGAAGCGCCGCATCCTTTGCCGACGTCTGGGCGATGGCGTCGAACCGCTCGATCGACTGCACCCGCCGCTCGTTGTCGGTGACGCCGCTGCCGGCGCGCGAATTGCGCACGATGTTGGTCTTGATGCCGCCGGGATGCACGACCGAAAGGCGGATCGGGCTTTTCGCCATCTGCAACTCGTGGCGGAGCGCTTCCGAAAAACCGCGGACGGCGAATTTCGCCGCTGAATAGGCGGTTTGTCCGGGCGGGGCGACGATGCCGAAAATCGAGGAGAGGTTGACGATATGCGAGGCCGGCTGGCTGGCGAGATGCGGCAGAAAGGCGCGCGTCGCATGCACCGCGCCCCAGAAATTGATATTGAACAGCCACTCCATCTGCGCCTGGTCGATCTCGTGAAACTGACCGAGCAGCGCGACGCCGGCATTGTTGATGACGATGTTCAGCGCCGGGTGCGCGGCGATCGCCTCGCGCGCAAAGGCGGTGACCGCCTCGCTATCGCCGATGTCGAGGCGGTGAAGGCTGACTTTTCGCGTGGCGCCCGTTCGTGTGGTACTGGTGGCGATTTCGGCTGCGGCCGATTGCAGGCCGGCCTCGTCGCGATCGGCGAGTGCGAGATCGGCCCCGCGCGCGGCAAGCTCGATCGCCAGCGCCCGGCCGATGCCGCTGGCAGCACCCGTGACGGCCACGGCAGCTCCTGGAATCGCGGTCATCTGATAGTCCTTTGACGTGAGGGGCTTTCACAGAAAGCGGATCGCAAAGGCAGGATCAAGCCAAGAATCAAAAGGCGAGAATCAAAAAGGCGAGCCTTGGGCCCGCCTTGTCATCATCACTCGAACTGATGCCCGGGCAGAGCGAGGCTCCACCCGGGCTTTTTCGAAGCTACTTCTTCTTCGACTTCTTGGCCTTTTTCGCCTTCTTTGCCTTCTTCGCTTTCTTAGCCATAGCATCCTCATTTGAGTTAATGGATTGAAACGCGACACGAGGCATGCTCGGCGGAGGGCCAGCCTCGCAATATCCTCGAAGTGTAATCGAGCAGATTCGCGAGCGTCTGCCCCGCGTTGTCACGCTTGTGTCATCACGTTATCCACAGAAGTTACGCCTTTTGGCGTGTTTTCGGCGCGAAGCTTTCGCTTCGCGCGTTTGGATCGCCTCACACGATCGAACAAGCGGTCGCTTCGACGCGCCTCACCGTGGTGACTCCGAGGTTAACGCCGCACCATCCGGCAGCCATCGCGGCGTCGTGAATTGTCTTCAGCATTTCACAACCACACCGCGGATTTGGCGGCCGAGGTGAGACTCCGTTAATCGCCGCGGCCGCATGTTGCTCCGCGAGACTACGGGGGTAGTTGTTGGCTGGCGACTTGAAAACGGGGAGACGGGGCGATGGGCGCTCTGAACCTTAAATGCTGAACGTACCGACGCTGTGGACGGCGTTCGTCATCAATTTCCTCGCGCTCGGTCTGATCTGGGCGTACATCCTGCACAGCTATCCGAGCCTCAAGGCGGCGCGGTACTGGACCGGCTCGGCTTTGGGCTTGGCCGCCGGCTCGATGATCGCGACGTTGATGCTGTTCACGGACTCGCTGATTCCGCTGCTGGTCGGCGGTACGACAGTCGTTTTCGCAAGCTGCCTCACCGGGATGGGCATCCGGCGGTTTTACGGCGAGCCGGTGCTCTGGCGGCAGACGGTCGCGTTGACGGTGCT
>DATHPL010000286.1:0-4407 GCA_035483915.1 Bradyrhizobium sp. | reverse complement strand
AACGATCATCGCGCTGATCGCGGTATTGTCGCTGGTGCCGGTATTCGGCGTGCTGTTCGTGCGCAACGAAAAGGTCTTTGCCGTCAAATTCCAGGGCGCCGATGCCGGCGTCCAGATGCTGCGGAATTTCTGCTACTGGATTGCGGTGCGGATGGTCGGCCGTCCCGGCCTGTTCAGCCTTATTGCAGTGTTGTTCGTCGGCGGCCTGGCTGTGATTTACGCCAATCTCGAACCGCGCTATCGTCTGGCAGACCAGGTACCGGACAAGCAGCAGGCGGTCGCCGCAAGTAGCCGTCTCGACGCCAAATTGACCGGCGCCAATGCAATCGACGTCTTGATCGAATTCCCGAAGGGCGCCTCGCTCTATTCTCCCGAAACGCTGCAGACCATTGCCGATGTTCATTCACAGGTCGAAAAACAGGCGGGCGTTGGCAATGTCTGGTCGCTTGAGACGCTGCGGCGCTGGCTTGCGGAGAAGGCGGGCAGCTCGGACGTTGCGACCTTGAAGGAATATGTCAGCGTCATTCCTGAATATCTGGTGCGCCGTTTCATCTCGGCCAATCAAGATGCGGTGGTGGTGTCGGGCAGGGTGCCGGACCTGGATTCCAGTCAAATCCTTCCCGTGGTCGACAAGCTCGATAGTGGGCTGGACGCCGTGCGCAAGGCGCATCCCGGCTACGAGATCGCGGTCACCGGCCTGTCTGCGATCGCCGCACGCAATTCCGCCAACATGATTGAAAAGCTCAATCGCGGCCTGACCATCGAATTCGCGCTCGTTGCGATTTTCATCGGACTGGCTTTCCGTTCGGTGGTCGTGATGTTCTCCTGCATCCTGCCCGGCATTTTTCCGGTCGTTATGTCCGGCACGGTGCTTTGGTTGCTAGGCGAGGGGCTGCAATTCGCCAGCGTCGTCGCGCTGACAGTGTCGTTTGGGCTGGGGCTCAGCGCCACCATCCATTTCCTCAATCGCTTGAGGCTCGAGTCAAAGCCTGACATCACGCCGGAGCTTGCGGTCGAGCGGGCCACCGTTCTGGTCGGGCCGGCGCTGATCCTGACCACGGTGGTGCTCGCCTGCGGCCTGGTCGTGACCGTATTTTCCGATCTGCCTTCGCTGCGCCTGTTCGGCTGGCTCAGCGCATTCTCGATGGTGTCGGCGCTGGTGGCCGACCTCTTCATCCTGCGCCCGACGGCGATGTTCCTGATCAATCTCTCGATGAAGCTGCGCGGAACGGCTCGTCCCGCAGGACCCGCTGTGTGACCGCGCTCGAGAAGTGAAGAGCGTTAGCTCTTCACCATCGTAATCGACACGCCCCGGATGTCACCCTTCGAAGTGATTTGAACCGTCTGCTTGTTGCCGCTCGTCCGCAACGTCAGGCTTGCGGTAAAGCCGGGGGATTCGACCGTGACGTCGATCTTGCCGCTGCCGGCCGTTCCTAACAGGCTGCCAGAAATATTGCGGTTCGTCTCCGACCAGCTGCCGGTAATATGATCGCCGTGGCTGGTGACGTCGCTGGCAAGATCGAACTTATAGCTGTCGCTCGCACAGCGAAGGGTTTGCTTCAACACGAGCCCGGTGTCGTCGACCTGGTAGACCGCTCGGCAGCGCAGCCGCTCGGTCGAGCCGTCCGAGAGCGAAACCGTTCCGTTGCCGGACCATGCGCCATCAAAGCCGGCAAACGGACGAGTTTGCGCGTGACCGGACGACGTCGAGAGCACCAGCGCCGCGACAATGGCGCTCGCTTTGACCGTTTGCCGGATCAGTCCCGAATTGATGTGTTTCATGTTGAATTGCCCCATTCGACTATGACGTTTTCGCGCACGGCGTTGTTCACGCGCATGTGCTTTGGTGTTTCAGCACGGGGTTTGGTTCAAAGGATCATTCGATCGACGCCGTCCGCTGAGGAGTTTTCTTCTCTGTGCGACAAATTTTCTACACTCCGGGACAAATTGAGGCATCCGTATTTTTTTACTCGCGAAGCGGATGTGACTTCGGATATCGTGGACTTCTCGCCGCGCGGTAACCGCCTGCGCTTTAACCCACAAAATGCTGTGTAACGCCAATTGGTTACGTGCTCCTCGAAATCTGTGTCCGAGGGCCGCAATTTAGGAAGATGATCGCCGTAAATTTGGCCGCATTTACCAGCGCTTCTGCTTGGCGCAATCGGCGGCCTTCGCCATCTGAATTAGTCTGCCCCGCTGATGCCACGTGCTATTCGGGTTAGAAAATCTCCGCCGCAAGAATCTTCGCCGTAAGAATCAAAGGAACACAATGCGTAAAACTTTCTTGGTAGCCGCTCTGCTGTCGCTGTCGGTCTCCGGCGGGGCCATCGCCCAGCAACAACAACGCAGCGGAACGCCTGAGGAGCAAAAGGCCTGCGCTCACGACGTCCAGAAATTCTGCCGTGCGGTGATGGACGACGCCGACCTCATCGTTTTGAACTGCTTGCAGCAGAATCGCGCCAAGCTCACCAAGGCTTGTGATCAGGTCTTGACCAATCACGGCCAGTAAAAGCCTCAAAAAATCGCCTTCAAACGCCTGCCGCCGCCCGGTCCCGGGATGCGGCAGGCGTTCGTTTGGGTGCCCGGATGGCATTGGTTTTGGTAACGTATTCGCCTATATGGGGCTGACGTAATTCGGAAGAGCATGCCGGGATATCCGAAGCATGCGCAACCCAAGACATAGCCAGCCTTTGAGATGACCAACGCGAGCGAATGGCGATCCGGCAAGGGCCACCGCGACGAGAATTTCCCGGTCGCGTCGTGGATCATCCACCCGCGGCATCGGGCATTGATCCTGGCGTTCTATAACTTCGTTAGAACCGCCGACGACATTGCCGACCATGAAACATTGGGCGGCGACGAAAAGCTCGCGCTTCTCGATCTGTTGGAGGCCGAATTGCTCGGCAAGGGTGACAGCCAAATGGAGGCCGTCAATCTGCGCCGTGCATTGGCGGAGCGTGGGATGCCGCCGCGCCACGCGCTCGATGTCCTGATCGCTTTCCGTATGGACGTGACCAAGCTCCGCTATGAGACGTGGGACGAAGTGATCCATTATTGCCGGTATTCGGCGATGCCGGTCGGCAGATTCATGCTCGACGTTCACGGCGAAAGCACGTCCACCTGGGTAGCCTCCGATGCGCTTTGCGCCGGCTTGCAGATCAACAATCACCTTCAGGACTGCGGCAAGGACTTCAGAAATCTCAACCGGGTCTATCTTCCGCGCGATGCGCTGGCAGCCAGTGGCGCTTCCGTCGAACAGTTGGGCGCGGCGCGAGCTGCGCCGGGGTTGCTGCAATGCCTGCAGTCGCTCGCGGTACGTAACGAAGTCCTGCTCGACGAGAGCAAGTCGCTGGCAGCCGAGGTCAGGGATTTCCGGCTTGGGCTCGAGATATCCGTCATTCAGTCGTTCGCGGATAAGATCGTTCGTCTCTTGAAGGTGCGCGATCCCTTGCGCGAGCGGGTGCACCTCAATCCGATCGAATTGCTCGCCTTCAGCCTCGGCGGTATGGCCACGGAATCTATCCACCGTCTCTCCGGGCGCCGCCCGGTATCGAAATCGGCGGCTGGCGCATGACGGGGGAGGCGGCGGCAGCCAATCCGAACTATGGGACGACGGCATCGGGCAGTTCGTTCTATGCCGCGATGCGCATCCTTCCGCAGGAGCAGCGGGAGGCGATGTTTCAGATCTACAGTTTTTGCCGCCAGGTCGATGATATCGCCGATTCCGACGGTCCGCGCGAACAACGGCTGGCCGCGTTGCAACAGTGGCGCGAAGATATCGACGCTCTCTATCAAGGCCATCCGCCGGCGCGGCTGCGCGATTACGTTGCCTCGGTCAAAGAGTTCGGACTTGAACGCGAGGATTTCCTGGCGATCGTCGATGGCATGGAAATGGATGTTCCGCAGGACATCAGGGCGCCGGACCTTGCCACCCTCGATCTTTATTGTGACCGCGTCGCAAGCGCGGTCGGGCGCCTTTCGGTCAAGGTGTTCGGTTTGCCGAGAGAGGACGGCATCCTGCTCGCGCATCATCTCGGCCGCGCGTTGCAGTTGACCAATATTCTGCGCGACATCGACGAAGATGCCGCGATCGGCAGGCTGTACTTGCCGAAGGAGGGATTGGCGCAGGCGGGCATCAGTTCGACCGATCCCCTTGTCGTGGCCGCCGATCCGGCTGTCCCGAAGGTCTGCGCGCCGCTGGTGGAGCGGGCTAGAGATCACTTTGCGGAATCCGATGCGATCATGGCCCGCAATTCGCGCCGTGCAGTGCGCGCGCCACGCATCATGTCGAAGTATTACGGTTCCATTCTGGCATTGCTTGTTGCGCGCGGGTTCGCTAACCCGCGAACGCCGGTTCGCCTGAACAAGGCGGCCCGCATCGCCATTCTGCTTCGCTACGGCTTTTTC
>DATHPL010000285.1:0-2721 GCA_035483915.1 Bradyrhizobium sp. | reverse complement strand
GCCGCCGATGACGGCGTGATGCCTCAGACGGTGGAAGCGATCAACCACGCCAAGGCGGCGAAGGTGCCGATGATCGTGGCCATCAACAAGATCGACAAGCCCGACGCCAAGCCGGAGCGCGTGCGCACCGAACTGCTGCAGCACGAGGTTCAGGTCGAATCGCTCGGCGGCGACGTGGTCGATGTCGAGGTTTCCGCCAAGAACAAGACCAATCTCGACAGGTTGCTCGAGATGATCGCATTGCAGGCCGAAATCCTCGACCTCAAGACCAATTCGACGCGTCCCGCCGAAGGTACGGTGATCGAGGCCAAGCTCGACCGCGGCCGCGGCCCGGTGGCGACCGTGCTGGTCCAGCGCGGCACCCTGAAGGTTGGTGATATCGTCGTGGCCGGCGCCGAGATGGGGCGTGTACGCGCGCTGATTTCGGATCAGGGCGACACCGTCGAGGAGGCTGGCCCATCGGTGCCAGTCGAGGTGCTCGGCTTCAACGGCCCGCCTGAAGCCGGCGACCGTCTTGCCGTCGTCGAGAACGAAGCCCGCGCCCGGCAGATCACAAGCTATCGCTCGCATCAGAAGCGCGAGAACGCCGCCGCCAGCATTTCCGGCATGCGCGGCTCGCTCGAACAGATGATGTCGCAACTCAAGACTTCCGGCCGCAAGGAATTCCCGCTGATCGTCAAGGCCGACGTGCAGGGCTCGCTGGAAGCGATCCTCGGATCGCTCGAAAAGCTCGGCACCGACGAAGTCGCCGCCCGCATCCTGCATGCCGGCGTCGGCGGTATCTCGGAATCGGACGTCACGCTGGCGGAAGGCTTCAATGCCGCCATCATCGGCTTCTCGGTCCGCGCCAACAAGGAAGCCGCGGCCGCGGCGAAGCGCAACGGCATCGAGATCCGTTACTACAACATCATCTACGACCTCGTGGATGACGTGAAGAAGGCGATGAGCGGCCTGCTCGCGCCGACGCTGCGCGAAACCATGCTCGGCAACGCGCAGATCCTGGAAGTGTTCAACATTTCCAAGGTCGGCAAGGTCGCCGGCTGCCGCGTCACCGATGGCACCGTGGAACGCGGCGCCAATGTTCGACTGATCCGCGACAACGTCGTCGTTCACGAAGGCAAACTGTCAACCTTGAAGCGCTTCAAGGACGAAGTGAAGGAAGTGCAATCCGGCCAGGAATGCGGCATGGCGTTCGAGAATTACGGCGACATGCGGGTCGGCGATATTATCGAGTGCTACCGCGTCGAATCGATCCAGCGCAGCCTGTAAGTCCAAATCTTACACCGGCGCTGGAATCTGGAACCAAACGGTCATGCTCCGCGCAGGCGGGGCATCCAGTAGTCACTAAATAACTTTGAACTCGGCGTACTGGATCACCCGCTTTTCGCGGGTGATGACGACCATCAGGATTTTGATAATGCCCCGCCATCATCACAAGAGTTCCGCCAGCGGCGGCTCGCAGCGCCAATTGCGCGTTGGCGAGACCGTGCGCCACGCGGTCGCCGAAATACTGGCGCACGGCAACGTTCACGATCCCGATCTCGAAGGACACATCATCACGGTCCCCGAGGTGAGGATGTCGCCGGATCTCAAGCTCGCGACCATCTACGTGATGCCGCTCGGCGGCCGCGACACCGAGGTCGTGATCGAAGCGCTCAATCGCAACAAGAAATTTCTGCGCGGCGAGGTCGCCCATCGCGTTAACCTGAAATTTGCTCCTGACATTCGCTTTCACGTCGACGACCGATTCGACGAAGCGGAACGTATCGAGAAATTACTGCGAACACCTGAGGTGCGGCGCGATCTCGCATCCGATTCGGAAGAAGAATCATGACTGTGACGACGGCAAATCCTGCGGTCGAATCGCCAAACGACGATTCAGCCGCGGTTGATAAAAATATTTTTTCCGAGCGGCAGGACGGCATCCGCCGCGTCAACAATGATCCGCGTCACCAGCAACCGAAACAGAACAAGCAGCCGCGCCGCGACAAGCGCGACGTCCACGGCTGGGTCATCCTCGACAAGCCGATCGGCATGACCTCCACCCATGCGGTCGCCGTCGTTAAACGACTGTTTTCGGCAAAGCGCGCCGGCCACGCCGGGACGCTCGATCCGCTCGCCTCCGGCGGATTGCCGATCGCGATCGGAGAAGCCACCAAGACGGTCCCCTTCGTGATGGATGGCCGCAAGCGCTACCGCTTCACCGTGACCTGGGGCGAGGAGCGCGACACCGACGATACCGAAGGCCGTGTCGTCCGGACCAGCGATCTCAGGCCCGCGCCCGAGGCGATCAGGGCTCTGCTGCCGCAGTTCACCGGCCTGATCGAGCAGATCCCGCCGCAATATTCCGCTATCAAGGTCCAGGGCGAGCGGGCCTATGACTTGGCCCGCGACGGCGAAGCGGTCGATCTGAAGCCCCGCCCGGTCGAGATTCACCAATTAACCCTTGCAGAACAACCGGATAGCAGCCATTCGGTGTTCGAGGCGGAGTGCGGCAAGGGCACCTATGTGCGGGCCTTGGCCCGCGATTTGGGCCGGATTCTTGGCTGTTTCGGCCATATCAGCGCGCTGCGGCGGACGCTGGTCGGCCCGTTTGACGAAAACGACATGATTCCACTGGAACAGTTGGAGGCTTTATGCGATAGAGCCGCGTCCGGCGAGGGTAGCCTCGCCGACGCGCTTTTGCCCGTTGAGACCGCGCTGGACGACATCCCGGCACTG
>DATHPL010000284.1:0-13996 GCA_035483915.1 Bradyrhizobium sp. | reverse complement strand
TGAGCTTGTCCAAGCCGGCGGATTGCTCTTTATAAAATCTGGAATTTCCGCGCTGAGGAGCGAAAGAAACGCGATCCGGTCCGCACGCTTGGCGCATGAACTCGCGATTAACAGTGTGTTGACCTGCGGAGTGAGCTTGTCTGTCTCCGGAATAGGCGGGACCAAGCTGAACCGTCCGGCAGGAATCCGCCCAAGAGAGAGCCATCGATAGCGATCTACCAGCCCCGAAAGATCGTTTAACTCAACGATGCCCAGATTGTACTTGCGAATGATTGTGCCGAGAAACCTCGCATCGCTTTTTATCACGTAGGCCGCAAGATCAAGCCGCCCCTCAGATACCGACCGCGCCTGCTCCTCCAGATCCGTCGCAAGCATATTGATTTTCAGATCCGCTAAATCGGAATCGGCGAACAGCTCTCGCACAAGAAAAGCTGTCCCGGAGCCCTCCGGACCGATTCCGATCGACTTATTCCGCAAGTCCTCGAAGGTCCTGAGATTGTTGTCCCGCCGTGTAAGTAGCACCAACGTTTCCGGCTCGGGAAGACGTCCTAACAGCTCCAGTCCTGCACCGGCCTGCATCGGTGTGCCGTCTTGTACCAACGCAAATTTCGCATCGCAGCTTGCATGCCCGTGCGCCAGAAGGTTGACGTTTTCGATGGAGCCGGAAGTAGCAACTGGAATGAGTGTACCCTCATCACTCTTTGCTCGGTCGGCCAGATGCGTTGCCAGGTCGTAGTACGCTCCCGTGGACGGTCCGGAAAGCAGTGACGCTCGAAGGTATCCATATTGGCGTGCTAAACCGAACGTCGAGATCAGGGCAGCGACAAGCGCGGCAACGACTAGAATTATCACGGCACGCAGGGAACCCCGACGTCGTGAGATGGAAAGTCGATTTTGGTTTTCATTCGTTCGCGACGACATGATCGCGCCGATCGTTATTCGCTATGTTCAATCTGTTTCAAATATGAGACCGCCATGTTGGGTTCTTTGAGGCACGATCCGTATAGGATTTACCCCTGTTTAGTGCAGAACGGACATTTCGTTAAGGCTGCACCTTTTCCGCTATTGGCACAAAACGCATAGCCCACCAAAGCGGAAGTCGCCGACTACCCTGATTTTATGGATTCACGCCCTGACAACGCGTCTAGTGTGGCTTTGGCTCAGAAGTTCGCATGATCAGCATCACCCTTTAAGGCTTGCGATCTCGCTCTTGGCCGCGGTGACGATCTCGTCGTTCTTGTGGGCGTGACCCCATAACCCCCAGCCGCCTTCCACCGCTTCGGTGAGCAGAACCCAGGTCCGCTGCTTGAGGCTGTCGTCGCCCGCGGCTTTCGCGATGAGGTCGGTCAACTGCCGCACCACGGCGATCTGCTTGGGCCTGTCGAGCGCGCCTTGATTGGTGAGGACCTGAACGCGAACGTAATTGGTGTCGCCGTCCACATTCGAGAGCGCGCCGCTTTTAAGTTCGTGCACGAAGGCAGCGGTGTTCTTGCGGAACATCGGAATGTCCGGCACCTGCTCGATCGATTTGACGGTGGCGGCGGCGTCTTTTGCCAGGGCATGCGGGTCGCTAAAGGTGCCTGCGGTGGCGTAGATATCGATCATCGGCATCGACGGCGCTCCTTAACTTGGATCTACCCCGGGGTTATGCTGACCGTCATAGGGTACTATGACAGTCGTCATAGTCAAGGTCTATAGTCGAGAGGCGAGACGATTTGGCCGGCAACATCAAGCAAATGATGATCGAGCGCACCGCGGTGCTGCTCGCCGAAAAAGGTCTGCAAGGCGCCTCCTTCAGCGAGATCCTCGAGGCCTCCGGCGCGCCGCGCGGCTCGCTCTATCATCATTTTCCCGGCGGCAAGGACGAGCTGGTTCTGGCCGCGCTCGAACATGCGGCAAACCAGGCGCTGGGCGTGCTCGATCGCCTCTCCGGCAAACCGGCGCGCGAGGTGGCCGAAGGCTTTTTGTCGCTGTGGCGCTCAGTGCTGGCGCGATCGGATTTTTCAGCCGGCTGCGCGGTCGTCGCGGTGACAGTCGCGGCGGAATCGGGAGACTTGAGGGCGCAGGCGGCCGAGATCCTGCGCAGCTGGCGCGAAAAGCTCGTCGCGCTGTTTGTCGCCGACGGAATACCGAAGAAAAAAGCCCGCAGCCTTGCCGCGAGCCTTGTGGCGGCCTGCGAGGGCGCGGTGATCCTCGCCCGCGCCGAACGCAGTTTTGAGCCTTTCGATCTCGTGGCCGCCGAGCAACTGGCGATAATCGAGGCCACCACGAAATCAGCGTCCTGAAATTTCTTCCAGACCGCGCTAGAGTTTAGCGGCCAAAGCCGGATCGCTTTGCGGCGCGTTCAATTGCGGCGACAACAGCACACGGATTTGCTTGGTCTTGCACTCGTTTCCGAGCGCGGCCTTACCGCCGTAGGCGCTGATCGTCCCATCAAAGCCGAGGCAGGCCAGACGATAAATCAGTTGCTGGGACAACTCCCCTTCGAAGTAACCTCCATGCACATTTGGCCGAAGCGGCGTGGTCAGGTAAGCCCAGAGAAGTTGGAGATGCGCTGGGAAGGAAAGTTTTGCCTTCGGGTCATGGCGCTTCTCGCACTTCGCAAAGGTAAGCAGCGGCCGCTTGACGCCGGTGTTGTCCACATCATCATAATCGGTGCAATCGAAATAAGTGAAGACCTCCGGCAGAGGCGGTTTCTTCTGCTCGTGCGGATGCAACTCGGTCCGCTCCAGTAGATGCGCCTCCGTCCGTTGTCTCGCCGCCTCCCGCGAAGCCCTGAAACTCCGCAATTTGCGATCGAGCTCCCGGAGAGTCAGGTCTCCGACCCGCAAGGTATCGAGAAACTGATCATGCGGCGGCTCGATCAGCCCGAAGTCGCTCGACAGGATTTCGACATTGCCTAGCCGAAAGCCATGGTTGTTGCTCATGGTCGGGAACGTGAAGTAATTCGCCAGCGTCGAAATCTGGCGTAATACCTCGTCGCCTTCATTGCTGAACAGATAGGCTTCGTGGAAACGCGTCAGCGCCGAAGCAAGGAAGTTGCCGCGATCCGACAGCAGGGTTTCGGCGGGAATATCAGGCGAGACCAGCACGAAGCGTTTCAACTCGAAAAAATCGCCGATCTGATGCAGATTTTCGACCGGCTTTGGTGCAGCGGCGCCAAAGTCGCTCAGACCGGCGACCTTCGTCTTGAACACGTCGGTGAGCGTACGGATGGTATTGGTGACGACAAAGCCGCCCATGCTGTGGCCGATAAAGGAGAGATCGACCTTCCGATCGGGATCTTCCGTCACGCCAGGGGCGTTGCGTTGCTCCTTGATCTCGTCATGGATCGCCCGGATGATGTGAATGAGATCCGGCACGCCGTAATTGGCGGCGCGATAGTTGTCGCGGAAATAAACGATGAGGCGCAACAGCACCGCCATCCCGATCAATCCGGTGAGGACGATGCCGAGTAGTAAAAATATGTGTCCTATGCTTCCGGCGATCCGGAAGAAAAGCGCAGCAAGCAGAAAGGCGGCGAGACCCGCAATGACAATCCATCGCGGCAGCAGCGGTAATGCGCTCCACCAACTGCGCCTCGGCTGGAACATCTTCTCCGATGGCCAGCGATAGCCGACACACACCAGACCATCCCCGCCCTGAATGCCGGCAGCCTCAACAGCGAGTGCGGCTTGCGCATACATCTCCAGAACGGCCGGCTCGGGATTGTTGTAGCCGTGAACCATCACCACGAGGTTCGGATTCTTGCCCGTCGCAAGATAGCCAGCGATCTCCTTCACGGCATCGTCGGCGTTTTCGATGTAATCCAGATATTTCCGCAGACGTTCCGGAATCTCCTTTACCGGATCGACAAACCCGGTGTCGTCGACGTTATCCGGTGCGGTGCTCTCGATGAAATAAGTCGGTACTTTCAATTCGTTTGCGTTGGCCTTGTAGGCCCGGAAAAATGCCATGACCAAATGCCCCAAGCTTAAAATTCGCGAGGCCGAGCCTAGGAAGACTCACTTTAACTTACAAGCTTCGGTTGTGCTGCCACGCGTCTTATTTTTGTAACCGAACGCGGGCTCGCGTCGTCAGACGGGTGCGGAATGTCCTTCGGGCAGAAAATCCGCGATCGCATCGAGAAAGGCCTGCGGCGCCTGCAATTGCGGCACATGCGCGCAACCGGCCAGAATTTTCAGGCGCGCATTCGGCAATAGCGCCGCCAGCTCATGCGACATCGGCGGCGGCGTCGCCTCGTCGTGTTCGCCGACCAGAACCAGCACGGGCATTTTGACGCCAGACAGTTCAGGCCGAAGATCAAGTTCGGCGAGTTGGGCGCAAGCCGCCTGCAACACTTGCGGATCGGTTTTCAAAAAAGCTTCGCGGCGGTCACGCATCAGCTCGGGTTGGGCCGTTTGAAACTCCGGCGCGAACAGCCGGCGCATCGCTACATCCGTGATCGCGGCTAATCCCTTGGCTTTGGAGACGGCGGCCATGGTGCGGAACGCTTCGCGCCCCTGCTCGGAGAACGCGGCGCCGCAATCGGCGAGGATGAGCTTGCTCGCGAGATCAGGATGCCGGATCGCCATTTGCAGCGCGACAAAGCCGCCATAGCCGTTGCCGAGCACGATCGCGTCGCCTCCGGCCTCGCTTACGGCTTCCGCCATCCGGTCGGCAACTGCCGCGAGCCCACCGCTGACCGCCTTCGACCCGCCGAAACCCGGCAATTCCGGAACGATCACCCGATGCGTCTTCGAAAGCTGCGGCGCAATGGCGTCGAAACTCGCCCGGTCCGACAGCAGGGAGTGAAACAGGAACAGCGCCGGCCCCTCACCCGAGACCGCCGCATTCACGTTGCCCTGAGCAAACAATCGATCCATGCGGGTCTCTCTTTATCTGATCCGATGTAACGGAGGCGAAAACCGGTGAGATGGAACCCATTGATAAATCAAACCGGAGGCATTTCAAGCCCTCACCGCTTGACGTGATATTTCACGAATGCAAGATAGGGTGGAAATCATGCGGGTTTGCCCATGCTTTTGCGCGATAATGTCTACGAAAACCTGCGTGCTGATATTTTGAGCTGTCGGCTGGCGCCGGGCGACGACATGCGCGAGCAGGAGCTGGCCGAACGCTACGCCGTCAGCCGCCAGCCGGTCCGCGAAGCCCTGCTGCGGCTGGAGCGCGAGCATCTCGTCACCGTGCAGCCGCGCCAGGGCTACCGCGTCAATCCGATCTCGCTGTCGGATGCGCGCGATCTGTTGCGGTTTCGCCTCGCGCTGGAGCCGGCCTGCGTTGCCGAAGCGATCGAGAACGCGCCGGAGAAGGTTCTGAACGCGCTCGACGACTTCCGAAGCTTTTCCGGCGATCGCGAGGACTTCATCACCTATAACCGCGCCTTCCACTGCGCGCTTGCGCACGCTTCGGGTAACCGCCGCATGGCAGGCTCTCTGTGCGATCTGATCGGACAGGCCGACCGGCTGGTGCGCGTCAGTCTCGCCAATGTCAGGGATCACGATCCGGCCCAACTGGTCGCCGAACATGGCGAACTGATCGAGGCGATGCAGCGGCGCGACCGGCGGCGCGCACTGCACCTCATCAAAACCCATATCCATCAAACCGAAAAGCGCGTGCTGCCGGCACTCAAGCGCAATGCCGTCATCGTCGAGGAGCGAAACACATGAATATTCCAGCCAAGCCGGGCTCATCCTCCATCGAAATTCACGGCAATTTTGTCGACGGCCGCGAGATCGAAGCGGGCCACGGCGCGATGCTCGACGTGCGCAATCCCGCCACCGGCGAGGTGATCGCGCAAATCCCGAACTCAACCGCTGAAGATATCGACCGCGCGATGAAGAGCGCGCGGGCGGCTTTCGAAGGCAAAGCATGGGGCGGCATGGACATTCGCGCCCGTGCGCGGCTCGTCAACAAGCTTGCGGATGCGTTCGAAGCCAACCTCGACCAGCTCTACAAGCTTGAGACGTTGAACAACGGCCGCCCGGTCAACGAGACCCGCGCGCAGTTGTCGCGGCTGCCGGACTTCTTCCGCTATTTTGCCGGAGTGGCGCTGGCGCGGCGCGATGCGGTGATCCCCGTCGAAGGCTCTTACCTCAATTATACGCTGCGCACGCCGATCGGCATCGTCGCCAACTGCACGCCGTTCAATCATCCGCTGATGATCCTGTGCAAGTCGCTCGCCGCGGTGCTGGCGTCCGGCTGCGTTACCGTGGTGAAGCCCTCGGAATATACGCCGCTGACGACCTTGCGGCTCGCCAAAATCTTCACCGAAGCCGGCCTGCCGCCGGGCGTGTTCAACGTCGTGCTCGGACTTGGCCAGAGCGCCGGCAAGATGCTCGCCGAACATGGCGACATCGACAAGCTGGTGCTGACCGGCGGCACGGAAGCCGGCCGCATCGCCGGAAGTGCGGCGGCGAAGGTATTCGCACATCAGACCATGGAGCTTGGCGGCAAGACACCGGTGATGGTGTTCGATGATTTCGACGTCGACCGCGCCGTCAATTACGCCGCCTTCGGCGCCTTCATCGGCGCGGGGCAAACCTGCATCTGCGCCTCGCGCCATCTCGTTCAGGCCTCGATCTACGATGAATTCGTCGAGAAACTGAAAGCCAAGACCGAGACCATCAAGATCGGCGATCCCTCCGATCCCGCCACGCAGCTTGGACCTGTGATCTCGGCGCGCCAGCGCGACCGCGTGCTGTCCTATTGCAAGTTCGGCCATGAAGACGGCGCGCGGCTCGTCACCGGCGGCGTGCCGGCAAAGATCGCAGGGCTCGAGAACGGCTATTTCGTCGAACCGACGGTGTTTGCGGACGTGAAAGCCGACATGCGCATTTTCCAGGAAGAAGTGTTCGGCCCCTTCACCTCGGTCACGCCGTTCAAGGACGAGGCCGATGCCTTGCGGCTCGCGAACGACTCACCGTTTGGATTGGCGGCGGCGATCCGCACCCGCGACGTCGCGCGCGCCCATCGGGTCGCTTCCGGCGTGAAATGCGGCATCGTCTGGATCAACGATCACCACCGGCTCGATCCGGCTTCGCCCTGGGGCGGCGTCGGCGATTCCGGTGTCGGACGCGAATGCGGCACCGAAAGTTTTGACGATCATTTCAACGTCAAGAGCGTGATGGTTGCGACCGGCGACGCACCGTTCGACTGGTATCGCGACACGGCGGGACAGCGGCGGCTCAACTGAATGTTTGAGGCCGACCGAAAACGCGGCGGCCTCGGTTTGTTTCAAAGGGGGGAATTTCATGGCTCTTGCAGTAAACGCCGGCGCGCGCCTTGACCGGCTGCCGATCTCGCCGTTTCACTACCGCATCTTCTGGTTGGTCGGCGCCGGCATGTTCTTCGACGGCTACGACCTCTATGTCGCGGGCGGCGTGCTGGCCTCTGTCGCCCAGTCCCAGTTCTCGACGCTGGCGCAGATCCCGCAATTCATCTCGCTGACATTCGTCGGCATGACGGCCGGCGCGCTGATCACGGGCTTTGTTGGCGACAGGTTCGGCCGCCGCTTCACCTATCAGATCAACCTGTTGATCTTCGGGTTGGCTTCGCTCGCAGCCGCTTTCGTCCAGAATATGGACCAGTTGATCATCTGCCGTTTCGTGCAGGGCTTAGGCCTGGGCGCCGAAATCGTGGTCGGCTATTCGACGCTCACCGAGTTCGTACCGCCCAAGACGCGCGGGCGATGGCTGTCGATGATGGCCTTCATCGTGGTCGCGGGCTTTCCGGCGACCTCGCTGCTCGGCTATCTCGTGATCCCCAATTTCGGCTGGCGGCCGATGTTCGTGATCGCCGGTCTCGGCTCGCTCGTTGTCTGGTACCTGCGCAAGAACTTGCCGGAGTCTCCGCGCTGGCTTGAATCGGAAGGCCGCGACGAAGAAGCTGAAGCGCTGATGCAGGCCATCGAAAAGGAAGCCTCCGGCGGCAAGCCGCTGCCGCCGGTGGTCATTCCGCCAGCCGTCAAGCCGGCGGCTGCGATCGACATGATCAAGCCGCCGCTGTTGCAGCGGATGATTGTCGGCTCCTGGGTGCTGATCACCATCAACACGCTGATCTTCGGCTTCGTGATCTTCCTGCCGCAATTCTTCCTGCGCCAGGGCCTGACAATCACGAATTCGCTCGCCTATACGCTGGTGCTCTCAGCGGGGTCGCTGGTCGGCTGCGCGCTGGGGGCGTATCTGTCGGACGGGATCGGACGGCGCATGAGCATCATCGGCGCCTCGATCGTCACGATTATCAGCGGCTACATCTATGCCCGTTTCGACGCGACGGCCGATCCGGCGATCGTGCTCTCCGTCGGCTTCGTCCTGGTGGTTGCGATCTACGTGCAGACCGCGATCCTCTATGGCGTCTATACGCCGGAGCTGTTTCCGACCGAGATCAGACTTCGCGCCAACGGCATCTGCAATTTCTTCGGACGCGGCGCCACCGTGGTGTCGCCCTTCATCGTCCGCGCGCTGATGGAATCCTACAAGCTGCCGGGCGTGGTCTGGCTGATGATCGCCCTTGTCGTCGTGCAAATTCTGGTGGTGTGGGCCTGGGGCGTCGAGCCGCGCAATCGCGGGCTTGAGGATGTCGCCGCCAAAGCGAGCGTGTGAGATATAGTGGTGTCCCCTCCCCCCTTGTGGGGGAGGGCTAGGGAGGGGGGGTGACGGCATCGGGATTGCGCGTGAAACCCCTCTCCCCAACCCTCTCCCACAAGGGGAGAGGGAGCTCACCGCCGCCGCGGTGATATTGCGCTTCTACGCGATTACGCGTTCTTCAGCGCGACCCGGAATTCGGCTTCGGTCTTGGACTTCACTTCGTCGAGCGTAACGCCGTCGGCGAGCTCGATCAGCGCCATACCGTCCTTGCCGTGCTTGTCGATGGTGAAGACGGCGAGATCCGTCACCACCATGTCGACCACCCGCTCGCCGGTCAGCGGCAGGGTGCACTTCTTCAGAAGCTTCGCGCCGTCCTTGGCGGAGTGTTCCATCACCACCACGACGCGCTTGACGCCGGCGACGAGGTCCATCGCGCCACCCATCCCCTTCACCATCTTGCCGGGGATCATCCAGTTGGCGAGATCGCCGTTCTCGGCGACCTGCATCGCGCCCAGAATCGATAAATCGATGTGCCCGCCGCGCACCATGCCGAAGGATTCGGCCGACGAAAAATAGCTGGTCGAGGGCAGTTCGCTCACCGTCTGCTTGCCGGCATTGATCAGGTCGGGGTCTTCTTCGCCTTCGTACGGAAACGGCCCCATGCCGAGCATGCCGTTCTCGCTTTGCAGCGAGACGTCGATGCCATCGGGAATGTAGTTGGAGACCAGCGTCGGAATGCCGATGCCGAGATTGACGTAAAAGCCGTCGCGCAATTCCTTGGCGGCGCGGGCGGCCATCTGTTCGCGGGTCCAGGCCATGGGGAGCTCCTCAAATTCTCTTTAGTTGGCGCATCTGATCGAAAAACCGGTTCCCGCCTTTTCGGATCAGGCTCGTTGGTTTGCGCATGATCTCTTCGGAAAACCGGTTCCCACTTTTCCGGATCATGCGGCCGGGCGCGGCCGCGTATTGCGGAATTCGATCCGCTTCTTGGCCGTGCCGACCTCGATGATGCGCTTGACGAAGATGCCGGGCGTGTGAATATGGTCCGGATCGATCTCGCCGGCCGGCACCAGATGCTCGACTTCGGCAACCGTGATCTTCGCAGCCGTCGCCATCATCGGGTTAAAATTCCGCGCGGTCTTGCGATAGACCAGATTACCCGCGGTATCGCCCTTCCAGGCATGGACGATGGCCAAATCAGCAAACAGCCCGCGCTCCATGATGAACTTCTCGCCGTCAAATATCTTTTCTTCCTTGCCCTCGGCGATCAGCGTGCCGACGCCGGTCTTGGTGTAGAAGGCGGGAATCCCGGCGCCGCCGGCGCGGATGCGCTCGGCGAGTGTTCCTTGCGGATTGAATTCGAGTTCGAGCTCGCCGGCGAGGTATTGCTGGGCGAACAGCTTGTTCTCGCCCACGTAAGACGAGATCATCTTCTTGATCTGGCGGGTCTCGAGCAGGCGCGAGAGCCCGATGCCGTCGACGCCGGCATTGTTGGAAACCACCGTCAGATTCTTGACACCGCTATCGCGGATCGCATCCGACAGGGTCTCGGCGATGCCGCAGAGGCCAAAGCCGCCCGACATGATCATCATGCCGTCCTTGAGGATGCCGTCGAGGGCCGATTTGGCGTCGGGATAAACCTTTTTCATGCGAATAGCGACCTGATGGAGAAATGCGTAAACCGCTTGCCAACTATTAGGCGAAATCTTCGCAATGCGTCAATGACAGTAGCTCCCTCTCCCCGCGTGCGGGCTCTCTGATCACCTCGTCCCGCTTGCGGGCAGAGGTCGAATGGCTTCGACGACGCACGGCGTTGTCGGGAGCCATTCGGGTGAGGGGACTCTCCGCGAGACCGGACGCATGGAAGCTCCCCCTCACCCCCGACCCTCTCCCCGCAAGCGGGGAGAGGGGGCCCTGCCCCTCGTCGGCCTTGAAAGCGTCAAGAAAAACCAGCAAGTTGCCGGAACTTGACGGGGTCGCCGGGTATGTCCCGCCCTGCCCAGGATTTTGGCATCGATCCCGCGACCTCTAACCAGATTTTGGACACCACCAGGATTTTCCGTTGACGATGGCCCAGGGAACAAGGCGCCTCGCGATGCCGGTCGTGGCGCTGCTCGGTGCGGCGCTGGTCGCGCTGATCGCGTCGAGCTGGCTGCTCAATCGCGATGCGCTCCGTGCGGCGGTGGAGGCGCAAATCCGTGCCGTGACCGGGCTCGACCTGATTATCAAGGGCGGCACCGATATCTCGGTCTTCCCCGGCAGCTATGTCTCCTTCCATGACGTGGGCTTGAGGGGCGGCGCTGCCGCCGATCCCGCGCTCACCGTCGATGTGCTGACCGCGAACCTGCGCCTGCTGCCGCTCCTCTTGCAGCGTTTTGAGATCGCCGACGTGATGATGCTTAGGCCGCACATCCGCGTCGTTCGCGATATCAACGGCGACAGCAACTGGACGCCCTTTGTCGGCAGGATTGCGCAGACCATGAAGCCCGGCGCCGACAATCAATTGTCGTTCTCGGAAATCCGCATCCAGGACGGCACGCTGTCGTACGAAGACCCCGTCCGTCAGGTCAAAGAAGCGCTCGACGATATCGATCTGTCACTGGCCTGGCCGTCGATCTCGCGCTCGTTCGCCGCGACCGGGCAATTCGACTGGCGCGGCCAGCGCGTCGACGGCAGCGTTTCGATCAGCGATTTCCTTGCCGCCCTTTCCGGCGACCGCTCCGGGTTCAAGGCGCGGCTTGCGAGCGCGCCGCTCAAGCTCGCCTTCGACGGCACCGCCGCCAACCGCACCAGCCTGATGATGGAAGGCACCCTGACCGTCGATACGCCTTCGCTGCGTAACGCCCTGCACTGGACCGGGCAGGAGCCGCCCGGCGGCGGCGGCTTCGGCCGCTTTGCGCTGAAGGCCCGCGCCAATGCGGTCGGCGCTTCGGTCGCGCTCACCAACGTCAATGTCGAACTCGACGGCAATGTCGCCGAGGGCGTGATGACCTATGCCAATAACGGCCGGCAATCCCTGCAGGCGACGCTGGCTGCCGACGCGCTCGACTTCACGCCCTATATCTCGACCTTCCGCCTGCTCGCCAGCGGCGCGCACGACTGGAACCGGCAGTTGTTCGATCTCAATTCGCTGTCGATGACCGATCTCGATATCCGCCTCTCGGCGGCGCGGATGACGGTCGGCCCGTCCAAACTCGGCCGCACCGCGCTCGGCGCTAACTTGCGCAACGGCGCGCTCGCGCTTTCGGTCGGCGAGGCGCAGATCTATGGCGGCATCGCCAAGGGCTCGTTCGCGCTGTCGCGGATCGACGCCGATGCCGACGTGAAGGCCCAGTTCCAGTTCACCGATGTCGACTTGCAGGCCTGCGCCAGCGAGCTGTTCGGCATCAACAAACTATCCGGCCACGGCAATCTCGGCGTCTCGCTGGCGGCGTTCGGCTCGAGCCCGTTTGCACTGGCGCAATCGCTCGACGGCACCGCCACCCTCACCGGCCATGACGGCGCGATCTCCGGCTTCAACGCCGAACAACTGCTCAAGCGTCTGGAGCGCCGGCCGCTCTCGGGCGCCGGCAATTTCCGCTCGGGCGCGACGCCTTACGACAACCTCACCATCGCGGTGAAATTTTCCGACGGCGTCGCCACGCTCGACGATGTCCATATCGAAGGGCCGGCGCGCATCACACTGACCGGTACGGCTTCGGTGCCTGGCCGCGAATTCGACATGAAGGGGACGGCCAGCCTTGCCTCGGCCAACGCCACGCCCGGCTTCGAGCTGCCGTTCGTGGTGCAGGGCCCGTGGGATGATCCCCTGATCTTTCCCGATCCCGACAGCCTGATCCGCCGCTCGCCGGGGGCAGCACCTTTGCTCGACGCGCTGAAAAACAATCCCAAGGCCCGCGACAGCGTGCGCTCCGTGATCGAACAACTCACCAGCGGCACCAAACGCGCCACGCCCGACGAGGTCGCGCCGGCCCCGGCGAATGCGCCGGCAGCCATGGGGGATGCGAAGTCGAACTAGTGGAGTGGATTTGACATTCGCTAGCCCGTAGCCGCGTATTCGCGACGCGAATGTCAAATCCAAAACTCCACTAGAAACTTATATTTGCTAGTGGTCCTTTGATTCCAACATTTGCAAAGGTACCTGGGACATCGGGATGCAAATGTTAGAATCGGACCACTAGCTGACCGCGGGATTGCGGTCTGCGGCCGTCGCCTGCTCGCTCGGAGTATCGGCTACTGCGAAAGTTTGACGAACTTCGGAAACGCGAGCTTTCCTTCCGCGATCTTCGCCGGCCAGACCGTGACCTGCTTGCCGTTCTGCCACTGGAAGACGAGGCCTGTGACATAGCCGGGGCCGGACTTGATGCCGTGGGTGAACTCCTCGTCCTTGCCGTAAAACTCGATGTTACCGATCGTGCCTTCGAACTTCGTCTTCTCCATCTCCGCGACCATCTTGTCGGGATCGGTCGAGCCCGCACGCTGGATCGCTTCCGTAATGATGTAGACCTCGTCATAGGCGGTGTAGCCCGTATAGGCCGGCGTCGTGCCGAACTTGGCCTTGAAGGCCTGCGCGAAAGGTTTGGTCTTCGAGGTCACCGCGACGTCGGAGGTTGCAACCGCGAGCGTGGGGATGCCGTCGGCGGCACCATTGGTGTCGTTCCAGAAGGTCGGGCTGAAGGCCTGCGCCGAGATGCCGAACATCGCGATCGGCACCTGCTGGTTCTTCCACTGCACGGTCGGCTGCACGCCGACATGGGAGATGCCCGTCACGATCACATCGGGTTTCTTGCTTTCGATGTTGTTGAAGATCGGCGTGAAGTCGGTGGTGTCGGGCGAGAAGCGGATGTGATCGACGACCGTCATGCCGGCTTTCGGAAAGCAGGTCTCGTAGCCGGCGTCGAGCGGCTTGGTCCAGGCGGCGTCCTCGCTCATGATCGCGACGTTCTTTAACTTGAGCTGGTCGACCAGGAGATCCTTGGCGGCATCGCAGACGAGTTGCGCCTGTGCCGCCGAGGTCAGGTAGCCGTGGAACGTGTATTTGTTCTTGTCGTAATCGTTGTGAACCGCCTTCGTGATCTCGTTCGAAGCGGCGCCGGGCGTGATCAGCGGCATTTTTAATCGCGCCGCCCAGGGCTCGAGCGCCAGCACAACTTCACTGATATAGCTTGCGATGACGGCCGAGACCTTATCTTCGCTGACCGCGCGCTGAAAGGCACGGACCGAATCCGCCGACGAGCTCTTGTTGTCGTAGGTCACGATCTCGATCTTGCGCCCGAGCACGCCACCCTTGGCGTTGATTTCGTCGGCGGCAATCTGCGCGCCGCCCGGCGTCGCCGCACCCGCGATCGATTGCACCTCGGCGATGACGCCGATCTTGATCAGGTCTGCCGATTGCGCATGGGCCGCTG
>DATHPL010000283.1:0-2482 GCA_035483915.1 Bradyrhizobium sp. | reverse complement strand
TCGCCGCAAGTTCTGCCCGCTCCGAGCAAGGTCCTGAACACCGCGATCAAGCTTGCGACCACGGGCAGCCTGCTGGGCGATCTCCGAACAAGCCTGTTGCGGGCCGCAACCGGCTTCGCGCTCGGCGGCAGCGTCGGCTTTGCGCTCGGCGTTCTCGTCGGGTTCTCCCGGATCGCGGAAGCTGCCATCGACCGCAGCGTTCAGATGATCCGCGCCATTCCCTTCCTCGCCCTTCTCCCGCTCGTGATCGTCTGGCTCGGCGTGGGCGAAGCCGAGAAGATATTTCTGGTCGCACTCGGCGTGACCTTTCCGATCTACATCAACACCACCTTGGGAATCCGGCAGGTCGATCCCAAGCTGATCGAGCTCGGGTGCATCCAGGGGTTGGGTCCGTTCGAACTGATCCGGCGCATCGTGCTTCCGGGCGCCCTGCCCTCGATCCTCACGGGCGTTCGCTACGCGCTGGCGACGGCGTGGCTGGCGCTGGTCGTCGCCGAAACCATCGGCGCGGAGTCGGGCATTGGGTTTCTCGCCATGGATGCGCGCGAATTCCTGCGCACCGACGTCATCGTCCTTACCATCGCGATCTACGCCCTGATCGGCGTTGCGGCCGATGCCATAGCCCGTCTTCTCGAACGGCGGCTGCTGGCCTGGCACCCCAACTATGGAGGATCGCGATGATTCCTCAGGTTTCGGCCCCACCTTCTCCTCCGGCGATCGACCCGCCGGCCGTGGTGGTGAGCAATCTCCGTCGCGCCTATGGAGATCGCGTCGTCATCCGCAATCTCAATCTGCGGATCGAACGCGGCGAATTCGTCGCCCTGCTCGGGGAAAGCGGCTGCGGCAAGACCACGCTGCTGCGGGCGCTCGCCGGTCTCGATTCCATCGAGGGCGGACGCATCGTAGCGCCGCGGCGGCCGGCGGTGGTATTTCAGGAACCTCGCCTGCTGCCATGGGACACGCTTTGGCGCAACGTCGCGCTGGGGCTCGCTGCACCTGACGCGCACGCGCGGGCTGCCTCCGCACTCGCCGAGGTCGGACTTGGCGATCGTCTCGACGACTGGCCGCGCAACCTGTCCGGTGGACAGGCTCAACGCGTCGCGCTGGCGCGGGCCTTGGTGCAGGAACCGCAGCTCCTGCTGCTGGACGAGCCCTTCGCGGCGCTCGATGCGCTGACGCGCATTCGCATGCATGACCTCGTGGGTGAATTGGTCGCCAAACACCGGCCGGGCGTGCTGCTGGTGACGCATGACGTCGATGAGGCCATCGCGCTCGCCGACCGTATCCTCGTGATGCACCACGGCGCGATCGCGTTCGAGCATCAAACCAGGGCTGCCGGAATCAAGGCCGCCCGTCCGGCCTCGATCGCTCGCGGCGATCTTTTGGCCGAACTTGGCGTTGTTTCCCACATCGCTGCTTAGATTCAAAGATATGAGGACCTGCGTGATGTCCGACTTCTCGTCATCCTTCTCAGCATCGCGGCGCCGTTTCCTGGGGGCTGCTGCATTCGGCATCGGCGCTCTCGCCGGACTCGACAGCGCCCGGTCGGCGACCGGCCGCACCACCGATCTGGTGCGCCTGACCTGGGGCCTCAGCGGCCTCAACCTTGTCGCCAAGGAGCGAGGTGAATTCGAGAAACGGCTCGCCAAGGATGGCATCAAGGTCGAATGGCTTGGCCCCTTCCCGAACCACGCCCCTACCATGCAGGCCGTTGTTGGCGGCAGCGCCGATTTCAGCTTCGGCGGCAGCACGACGCCGGCGCTGGCGGCCCTCATTGCCGGTTCACCTCTGGTCTTCACCCAGTTCGTCGTCTACGAGCCGCGCACCACCGCGATCATCGCCAGGGATGATTCCGGCATCAACAAGGTCGAGGATCTCGTCGGCAAATCGGTCGCGGTGAACCGTTCGGGACTCGGCGAGTTCCTGCTGGTGGCGGCGCTGGAGAAACACAAGATCGACCGCTCGGCCGTGAAATTCGTCTACCTCAACCCGCCCGACGCCGCGCCCGCGCTTGCGTCTGGGAAGGTCGATGCCTGGTCAATGTGGAGTCCCGGCGTTGACATCGCGCGGCTGGAATACAAGGCGCACGACCTCTTCCTCGAGGGGCGCGATCTTGAATTCCAGATCGACTATTCTTCCTATCTGACCACCCGCAAATTCGCGACCGAAAATCCGGCGCTGGTGCGCGCGGTCAACGAAGCGTTCCGCGCCGAAGGCAAGTGGGTTTCCGAGAACACCAAGGATGCCGAATACATCGCCCAGAAGGCGGGCAAGTACAGCGATGAAGTTCGGGACCAGTTCATCGCCTTGAAGCGGCAATATCGCTACTTCCCGGTCAATGACGAACAATTCCTGTCGGAACTGCAGCGGGCGGCCGATTGGCTGACCGCGCGCAAGGTGTTGCCGGAGCCGATCAAGGTCACCGATCACCTCGCCCAGCTCTAAAAGCGGCCGGTTAAGCGGCGCGGATATTGCCGAGGAA
>DATHPL010000282.1:0-2311 GCA_035483915.1 Bradyrhizobium sp. | reverse complement strand
CAGCTTTCCGACTCACCCTTGACATAGCTTGCTAGGAAATCCCGGCAAGTCCGCCCTTCCGACGAATAGGCTTGCGCCAGTGGCGTCACCGAACCGCGCGCGCCGGTCTCGGGGTTTTCCCAAGGCTGGCTCGCGTCCTTGTCCCCCCGGGTCAGCACGTCCGAGGCGGCATTGCGGGCAAAGGCGAGATCGGTTTCGGTCGGCGCCGCGCGGGCGACCGAGCCCGTGACCTCATCGCCGCCAAACTTGGCCAGTCCGCTGTCACCTCGGGAGAAACTGCAGCCACCGGCCCCGATCCCGATCAGAACGATAATCATTATCGCCGCACCCGGCCGGGCCGACGATAGGCCAAAGCTTCCCCATGCCCTATATAAGGCTGGCTTCATACAGGGCTGGAACGCGGATCTGGCCGCGAGCAGGGGCAATTTTGGACTCCAAATGACGGATACGACCTCCATCAAACACCCGACACCCTTAACATCCGGTGATTTCACCGCGGCCGATGAGCCGTTGGCGCTGTTTGGCGAGTGGTTTGCGGAGGCCGTGAAGGCCGAGCCCAACGATCCCAACGCCATGGCGCTTTCGACCGTCGATGCTGACGGCCTGCCGGACGTGCGGATGGTGCTGATGAAGGGCTATGATGCGAACGGATTCGTTTTCTACAGCCACATCGCCAGCCAGAAGGGCCGCGAATTGGCCGCAAACCCTAAAGCGGCTTTACTCTTTCACTGGAAGTCGCTGCGCCGACAGGTGCGGATCCGCGGGTTGGTATCACCAGTGACGGACGCCGAGGCCGATGCCTATTTCGCCACCCGACCAAAACAGGCCCAGATCGGGGCCTGGGCTTCGAAGCAGTCGCAGCCGCTGGAAAGCCGTTTCGCCTTCGAACAAGCGATCGCCAAGGTTGCCGCGCAATACCTCATCGGCGAGGTGCCGCGCCCACCGGGCTGGAGCGGCTGGCGCATCACCCCGCTCCGGTTCGAATTCTGGCATGATCGTCCGTTCCGTCTGCACGACCGCGTTGAATTCAGCCGCGACACTTCCGATCAGGCCTGGTCAAAGACGCGGCTTTACCCCTGATCGATAGCTCGAAGGACCCAATGGCCACTGCACCCCACAACGGACCACGGCGGACGCTGCTTCTCACCGGGGCCAGCCGCGGCATCGGCCATGCCACTGTGATTCGCTTTTCCTCGGCCGGCTGGCGCGTCATCACCTGTTCGCGCCATCCGTTCCCCGAAGATTGTCCGTGGGACGCCGGGCCTGAAGATCACATCCAGGTCGACCTTGCCGATCACGACGATACCTCGCGTGCGATCGCCGAAATCCGCCAGCGTCTGGAAGGCGGCATGCTGCATGCGCTGGTCAACAATGCCGCGATATCGCCAAAGGCGGAAGGCGGCGGCCGGCTCGGCTCGATCGACACCGACATCGAGACGTGGAGCCACGTGTTCCGGGTCAATTTCTTTGCGCCGATCATGATGGCGCGCGGCCTGATCGATGAATTGAAGGCTGCGAAAGGCTCGGTCGTCAACGTCACCTCGATCGCAGGCTCGCGGGTGCACCCGTTCGCGGGCGCGGCCTACGCGACCTCGAAGGCGGCGCTCGCCTCCCTCACCCGCGAAATGGCATCGGATTTCGGACGCATCGGCGTGCGGGTCAATTCAATCGCGCCCGGTGAGATCGACACCTCGATCCTGTCGCCGGGCACCGAAAAGATCGTCGAGCAGCAGATTCCGATGCACCGGCTCGGCACCCCGGACGAAGTCGCCAAGATCATCTATGTGCTATGTACGGAGATGAGTTCTTACGTGAACGGCGCCGAAATCCACATCAACGGCGGCCAGCACGTTTAGGGACGCCGCTCAAAAGAGCGCAGCAAATCCCGTTGCCTCGAGCTGGTCTCGAGGATAGCGGCTCGTCCTAGATCAGCCCGCGCAGGATTTGCGCGGCCTGCCAGCGCAGGGCCTCTTCGGCATTGGCAATGCTGGAACACTCGTCTTCGCGCTCGCCTTCGGCAAGCATCGCACCGCAATGCCGACAGGTGCGTGCCGACATCGCCGGCGCCCTGGCAACGATGTTGCGGCCCTGCTGGTAGCTCGCGAAGTCGATGACGTTCTGCATTGGCCTTATGACTTTCTCAACCATTGGAATTCTCGCGATCGTTCTGCCGACGTTATGACAGAAAGCCGTCGCGCAAACGTTCAGTCCTCCGCTCAAATTTTAGCGGAGCGATTGAGAGGAGAAGTCCGGGAGTTTCGGGTACTTTTTTAACCTCGATCACCGGGTGGAACCGGCCGATTTACAGCCA
>DATHPL010000281.1:0-3924 GCA_035483915.1 Bradyrhizobium sp. | reverse complement strand
AGCGGCAGCCACGAATAGATCCCGGCGCTCGACTGCCGGATCATGCCGGCGCGCAGCATCAGCCGATGCGAGACGATCTGCGCCTCGCTCGGGTTCTCACGTAAGAGCGGCAAAAAATACTCGGAAAGACGCATCGATCCTCGCGTTGCACCGGCGCCGCGCACTCTAGGGAACACCTGCGCGTCTGTCCACCGGGCGACCCTGAGGCCGCCAGAGCCGGTGCCGTCGGTGTGGCAACTCGGCGGCGTTGATGGATGGGGAAGATTCTGTTCAGATTTACAGTGACGATCGGTCGCAGGGCTGCCTATAATGGCGTTGACCGTCGCGCGCAGTGATGCGCGCCGGCCCGAGTTTAGGGAGGAGTTGGCCGCCGAACCGCGGCAGCGAGCGGTCAGGTGGCGCGTACGGCGAAGAAAAGGCGGGGCCTTGGTCCTGCCTTTTCTGTTGCCGAAATCCTCTCCCGGCAAACCGATTATGCTGCTATCTCAGGCACCCATAGGGGACAGGCGCAGGCATGCAGTGGAGAGCGTAGATGGCTGTCAGCCGTGGTTTGCACTTTTTTCAGAATCCGGGCCCGACCAATATTCCTGACCGCGTATTGCGGGCGATGGACCGCGGGACGATCGATTTCACCGGTGCGCAATTCAAGGCCATTGCCGAGGAATGCTTTGCCGGGCTCAAGCGGGTGTTCAAGACCGAGCAGACAATCCTCGGCTATGCCGCTTCCGGTCATGGCGCGTGGGAAGCGGCACTCGTCAACCTGTTCTCGCCCGGCGACAAGGTGCTAGTGGTCGAGACCGGCTATTTCTCGCTGAATTGGGGCATGCGCTGCGAGTCGTTCGGGCTCGAGGTCGAGACTTTGGCCAATGACTGGCGCAACGCCGCCGACCCGACCGCCCTCGAAAGCCGGCTGCGCGAGGACCACGGGCACGCCCTGAAGGCGGTGCTGGTGGTGCACAACGAAACCTCGACCGGCGTCGTCCACGACATCGCCGCCTTGCGCCGCGCGGTCGACGCCGCCGGGCATCCGGCCTTGTTTCTCGTCGATGTGATCTCGTCCCTGGCGTCGATGGATTTTCGCATGGACGAGTGGGGTGTCGATGTCGTCGTCGCCGGCTCGCAAAAGGGTCTGATGCTGCCCACCGGCATGGCCTTTACCGGAGTCAGCGCGAAGGCGCTCGCCGCCGCGGCGCACGCCAAACTGCCGCGCGTCTATTGGGACTGGCGGCGGCTCGTCGAAGGCACCTCGCAGGCGTGGTGGAACGGCACCGCGCCGGTGCATTTCTTCTATGGGCTGCAGGAGGCGCTGCGGATGCTCGAAGAGGAAGGCCTCGACCAGGTCTTTGCGCGCCATCACCGGCTCGCCGAGGCGACGCGGCGCGCGGTGCGGGTGTGGCGCCAGAATGACGGGCCCGAGATGTTCGCGGTCGACCCGCGCGCGCAATCGGATTCGGTGACCGCGGTCCTGACCCCGGAGGGCTACGACGCCAACAAGGTGCGCGAAGCCGCGCTCGACCGGTTCAACGTGTCGCTCGGCGGCGGGCTCGGGCCGTTGCAGGGCCGCGTCTTGCGCATCGGCCATCTCGGCGATTTGAACGAGCCGATGATCCTCGGCGCGCTCGCCGCCGTGGAAATGGCCCTCGAATTGACCGGCGTGCCGCACGGCCGCGGCGGCGTCGACGCCGCGATGGACTACCTGGTATCCGAAGCGTAGGCCGCGCCCCGCAGTCTTCAGAGCAAGTTTCGATCACGTTAGACGGATTTGCGACCGTATCTTCCAGTTGCACAGCGGATGTCATTGCGAGGAGCGCTCTGCGCGACAAGGCAATCCCGATGAACGTGTGGTGTCGGCACAGGATTGCTTCGCTTCGCTCGCAATGATGAGGTGGACGGCCTCTGCTCCCCGGCATCGAAGTGCCTCACCGTGGTCGTGTCGCAACGTCCACATTGAGGAGGCCGTCCATGGCCGAGGTTGGCACGATCGGATTGGATACCGCGAAGCGGGTGTTTCAGGTGCACGGTGTCGACACCGCCGGCGCGATCGTCTTTCGCCGCCAATTGCGGCGGGCCGAGATGGTACGTTCTTCGCCAAGCTGCCCGCCCTGTCTGGTCGGGCTGGAGGCGTGCGCCACGGCGCATTACCGGGGCCGCCAGATTGCCGCCCTCGGCCATCGGGTGCGGTTGATGCCGCCGACCCGGGTGAAGCGTTATGTCAGATGGCGCCGCGAGAACGACCAAACCGGCGCGCAGGCCTGTTGCGAGGCGGTGAGCCGGCCGAGCATGGTCTTCGCTAATGCGGGCATTTCTGGCGCGACCGCCGAAGCCATCTTCGAGAAGATAGTCCACACCAACCTCAACGGTGCATTCTTTACCGTCAATTCAGCCGCTCCTCTGATGAACGACAACGGCAGCATCATCTTCAGCGGATCGGTGCACAATTATCTCGGTCAACCAGGCGTGGCTGCCTACGCTGCCACGAAAGGCGGACTCGTCTCGATGGCGCGATCCATCGCCGCAGACCTTGCACCGCGCAAGATTCGCGTGAACGTGGTGGCCCCGGGAACGACGAAGACTCCGATCTGGAAGCGCGGGCCGCGCGCCAATGCCACGGCAGAGGAATCCGCAAAAGTTTCCGGCTTCTTCTCTTCCACGGTTCCACTTGCCCGTTGGGGCGAGCCGGAAGATGTGGCCAAGGCTGTGCTTTTTCTTGCCTCGGACGATTCATCGTACACCAACGCGGTCGAGCTGATGGTGGATGGCGGACTGACGGGCGCTCCCTTCGGAGCCCCCATTCTTCGCGGCTGACCGCAGAGAATAGTTACGAAGAATAGTTGCGAAGGAGTTGTCTAATAGCCAATCCTTTTCAAGGAGATCCTGTATGTCACATCATTTCGATACCAAACTGTCAAAGGAAGATCCGAGCCTGAACCTCTGCGACTTTTATTTATTTGACGGCCCCTCGGGTAAGACGGTGATGGCGATGACCGTGAATCCGGATGTGGGATTATCGGCTCCGGATACGCTTCATCCAGAAGGGCTCTACGCGTTCCGGTTCGACCTGAACGGAGATGCGAGGGAAGAGGTTACGTTCAAGTTCAGGTTTGGTGAACCACGACACGGAGATGGCAGCGAGCATACTCACATTCAGCCGTTTGTGGTGCGCAAGGCGACGGGTGACGATGCCTTTCGTGGTGACGCCGGAGAGAGTTTGGTTGAGGGTGAAACCGGTTCAGTCGCGCCTGATTCGGGTCTTCGCGCGTATGTTGGGATTGCTCCAGAGCTATTCGCGGCAAATGCTGGATTCCGCACATTTATGACTTCTTTCTATAAGGACCAGCGCTTCGATGGGGACGCCTTTCTGCATCAGCAGAATCCCTTTGCCAGGCGGAATGTTACGGCGATTGTGCTGGAAGTGCCGAGCGAACTGATTGGGAAGGGAAAAATCAACGCATGGGCGACGATCTCCCTCTTTGGCCATGCGCCGGAGCTACAGGTCTCGCGTTGGGGCCTGCCTATGGTTACGCATCTCTTCCTGAACGACCCGAGCGATCAAGAGGTGAAAGAACAATTCAATGCGTCGGTTCCGTCTGAAGATGTAGAGCGCTTCGGGAAGTCGATCGCGGATTTCGCGGAGAAGATGACGACCTATGCCGGTTCGGCGGCGGACCCGGGTGAATACGGGAAGCTGATCGCTGCCCGGCTTTGTCCCGACACGTTGCCTTACGAGCTTGGAACATCCGCCGCATTTGAGGTGGCCAGCTTCAATGGGCGCGCGCTCGGCGACGATGCGCTGGATGTGATGTTGACGCTGGCGGCCAACACGCCACTTGTCGACGGACTTGCTCCCGACCGCGGGCGCATTCGCAAGGATTTCCCATATTATGGAGCGCCGTATACGGCGGAGGAGCAGGTCGGGGTGACGCC
>DATHPL010000280.1:0-4890 GCA_035483915.1 Bradyrhizobium sp. | reverse complement strand
TCGTGAGCGCAGGCGCGGCCGCGCTCGACAAGCGCGTGGCCGAGACGGCGGCCGCGGCCAATCTCGGCGGGCTCGAATTTTTCTTCGGCATTCCCGGCACCATCGGCGGCGCGCTGCGCATGAACGCCGGCGCCAACGGCGTGGAGACCAAGGACGTCCTGCGTGAGGCGTCCGGCGTCGGCCGTGACGGCAAAAAATACGTTTTCACCAATTCGGAGATGAAATTCGTCTATCGTAATTCCGCCGTCGATCCGTCCATCATTTTCACCTCGGCCCGCTTTCGGGGCAAACCGGCCACGCCTGAGGCGATCCGCGTGCGCATGAATGAAGTCCAGGCCCATCGCGAGGCGGCGCAGCCGATCCGCGAAAAAACCGGCGGCTCGACCTTCAAGAACCCGCCGGGGAATAGCGCCTGGAAACTGATCGATGCCGCCGGCTGCCGAGGCCTTCGCGTCGGCGGCGCGCAGGTCTCGGAAATGCACTGCAATTTCCTGATCAATACCGGCGAGGCCACCGCGAGCGACATCGAAACCCTTGGTGAAACCGTTCGTGCACGGGTGAAGGAAAATTCGGGAATCGAGTTACACTGGGAAATCAAGCGGATCGGGATTTCTGTTTAAGTGTGATTTCGCGTTAAAGACGCGAGCGGGGCCAAAACGAAAGCGACGGATGCGGATCACCATTCTCTTCGGCGGCACGAACAAGGAGCGCCTGGTCTCGGTGGCGACCGCGCAGGCGCTGCACACCGCACTGCCCGAGGCCGATCTGTGGTTCTGGGCTCCCGATGACGCCGTGCATGAAACCAGCAGCAAGGCGCTGCTTGGTCATGCGCGTCCGTTCGAAGATGAGTTCAAGCCCGATGGTGCGCGCATCAGTGGCTCGATCGAGCAGGCGATGGATCGGGCCAAGGCCGATGACCGGCTTTTGGTGCTGGGGTTGCATGGCGGCCGCGCCGAGAATGGCGAGTTGCAGGCGATATGCGAGATGCGCGGCATCGCCTTCACAGGCTCGGGTTCGGCGTCGTCAAATCTCGCCTTCGACAAGGTTGCGGCCAAGCGTTTTGCTGCGATCGCCGGAGTCCATTCGCCTGATGGTATCGCGCTTTCCGACATCGAGGCCGCCTTTGCCGAGCACGGCAAGCTGATCGCCAAGCCCGCGCGCGACGGTTCGAGCTATGGGCTGATCTTCGTCAATTCGAAGCAGGACATCGTCGCCGTTCGCAACGCCGCGCGGACCGAGGAATACGTGATCGAGCCGTTTATCGCCGGCACCGAATCGACCTGCGGCGTGCTGGAGCAGACCGATGGCTCGGTGATCGCGCTGCCGCCGATCGAGATCATTCCGGCCGAGGGCGGCCTCGGCTTCGACTACCGCGCGAAATATCTAGCAAAGGCGACCCAGGAGATCTGTCCGGGCCGCTTTTCGCCCGAGATCAGCGCAGCGATTATGGACATGGCCGTGCGGGCTCACCTCGCTTTGTCGTGTGGTGGCTATTCGCGCACCGACTTCATCGTTTCGGACAAGGGGCCGGTTTATCTCGAGACCAACACCTTGCCCGGCCTGACCAAGGCCTCGCTTTATCCGAAGGAGTTGAAGGCCCAGGGCATCGATTTTGTCGATTTCCTCAAAGGGCAGATCGCCATCGCCGAACGGCGGGCGCGGGGGTAAGTCTGCGGCGGAAAGAGGGCACCAAACCTCCGGGTTTGACCGGAACCCTTCAAGCATTACCAAATTCCTAACGTTACTAGCCAAATCCTTCACCCAGCACGTCAAATCGGGGTCTGGGTGGACCAAATTTACCCTTTGTTTACCAGGAAGTCCGAAGGTTAACGCCGGCGGCGCATATGCGCTTGGCCGCCGGGGCGCGTGCTGTTTCAGCGCGCGCGGGGATGGCGATCCTGCTGGGGGCAGGGTCCAACGCTTCACACCCGGCACGGCCGAGCCATCAGATGCCTTCGCCCCGCAATGTTTTTGCGGGCACAACGGTAGACGAGCTCGAGTAATGGATAGTGGAGGACGTCTCGCCCGGTCGCAGCGATCGCCGAGGCAACAGACTGAGCTGATGGACGCCGTCGCCGGCGTCGCCGTCGCCTTGCGCGCGGGGCTCGGCTTTGCTCGGTCTCCCGCCAAAGCACGCCGTCATCCGCGCCATGAACAACCCTCAGGTGTCATTGCCTTTGTCGAACGCCGCTGGCCCCGCCGCGGCGGCCTGTTCGCCACTCTGTTGCTACTGGTCGCGAGCACAGGGCTAGGCATCGTCAAAGGCGGCCATCTCGAACAGTTCGTCGCGACGGTGAGCGAGGCGCGCAATGCGCTGGCCAATTCGGCCGGATTTCGGATCACGTCCGTCGCCATCAACGGACGCAAGCAGTTGACCCAGGACGAGGTGCTCGCGATCGGCGGCGTCAATGGCCACTCTTCGCTGCTGTTCCTCGATGCTTCTTCGGTGCGCGAGAAGCTGAAGGCCAATCCCTGGATCAGCGAAGCCACCGTGTTGAAGCTTTACCCTGGCCAGTTGCGGATCGATATCGTCGAACGGTCGGCATTTGCGCTCTGGCAGCAAAACGGCCGCCTGTCGGTGATTTCGGACGATGGCGCCGTGCTGCAGGACTTTGTCTCGCCGGCTTTCCTTAAATTGCCGCTGGTGGTCGGGAAGGGCGCCGAAACCCGCGCCAGGGATTTTCTCGCGCTGCTTTCGCGCTATCCGCAGGTCAGTTCGGTGACCAAGGCTGCGACCTTCGTCGGCGAACGGCGCTGGAACCTGCGCCTCAATGACGGCCTCGACATCCGTCTGCCGGAGAACGATGTCGGCAACGCACTTGCGACCTTGAGCAATCTCGACAAGGACGAACACTTGTTCGCCAAGGATATCGTTGCGATCGACCTGCGGCTGCCGGACCGGCTGGCGGTGCAGCTGTCCGACGATGCGGCAAAAGCTCGCGAAGAGGCGCTCAAGAAGAAAGAGCCGAAAAAGAAGGTCGGTGACGCATGAGCGGCTTCGATCCCAGACAGGCGCCGAAGACGCGTCCGATGTCGCAGAAGCGCACGGCGCTGGTGGCCTCGCTCGACATCGGCACCAGCAAGATCGCCTGCATGATCGCGCGGCTGAAGCCTTGCCCGCCGAACGAAGCCTTGCGTGGCCGCAGCCATGCGGTCGAGTTGATCGGCTATAGCCAGCTTCGTTCAAAGGGGGTCAAGGCCGGCGCGGTGGTCGATCTCGTCGAATGCGAGCAGGCGGTGCGCCAGGCGGTCGCGGCTGCCGAGGATATGGCCAAGGTTCGGGTCGAATCGGTTTTGCTGTCGGTGTCGGCCGGACGGTTGCAGGCGCAACTGATCGAGGCGGCCGCCGACATCAAGGGCGCCGCCGTGACCTCGGCCGACGTCGCGCGCGTCACCTCTGCCGGCATGCACCATGCGACCGGCGAAGGCCGCACCGTGCTGCATGCTTTACCGACCGGTTATTCGATCGACGGCGTCAAGGGCGTCCGCGATCCCAAGGGCATGATGGCGCGGCAGTTTGGCGTCGATATGAACGTCGTCACGGCCGATACGACGGTGGTCAAGAATCTGATGCTGGTGGTTGAACGCTGCCATCTCAACGTCGAGGCGATGGCGGCCAGCCCCTATGTGGCGGGCCTTGCGGTCCTGACCGACGATGAGGCGGATATTGGCGCCGCCGTGGTCGAAATGGGGGCGGGGACCACCACGATTGCGACCTATTCCGGGGGGCGATTCATCCATGCCTCCGGATTTGCACTCGGCGGCCACCACATCACCATGGATCTTGCACGGGGGGTCTCGGCATGCATTGCGGATGCCGAGCGAATCAAGACGTTATATGGCACGGTGCTGACCGGCGGGTCAGACGCACATGAGTTGATGTCCGTGCCGTCTGCCGGCGACGACGAGTTGGATGTTCCGCAGGTCGTGTCACGCGCCACGATCGCGAATATTGTCCGGCACCGTGCCGAGGAGATTTTTGAGATGGTCAGGGACCGGCTTGCGGAGTCTCCCTTTGCGGCGGAGCCGAAAGCACGTGTGGTCTTGAGCGGCGGCGCCTGCCAGCTCAGTGGCACGCTGGAACTCGCCACCCGAATCCTCAACCGGCCGGTTCGGATCGGCCGCCCGCTCGGTTTCAGCCGCCTTCCCAATGAAGCGAAGAGCGCGTCCTTCGCGGTGCCCGGCGGCCTTCTGGTCTATCCGCAATTTGCCCACCTAGAACATGTCGAACCGCGGCATACGCGGCAGCTTCGAACAGGGACCGACGGCTATTTTGGAAAAGTCGGACGATGGCTTCGCGAGGGCTTCTGATGAATCTTTTCCTTAAATCGCAATTTTCACCAACACCCACGGCCACCGGCCGGGGCGAACCCACGCGCGCGTGATCGAGAGGCAACCATGGCACCCATCAATATCACTCCCCCTGACATTCATGAGTTGAAGCCCCGGATCACCGTTTTCGGCGTCGGCGGTGCCGGCGGCAATGCCGTCAACAATATGATCACCGCGGGGCTCCAGGGGGTCGACTTCGTCGTCGCCAACACGGACGCCCAGGCGCTGACGATGTCGAAGGCGCATCGCATCATCCAGATGGGCACGCAGGTCACGCAAGGCCTCGGCGCCGGTTCGCAGCCCGATGTCGGCGCGGCCGCGGCGCAAGAGGTCATCGACGAGATCCGCGATCATATCTCCGGCGTCAACATGGTGTTCGTTACCGCCGGCATGGGCGGCGGTACCGGCACGGGCGCAGCCCCCGTCATCGCCAAGATCGCGCGTGACCTCGGCATCCTCACCGTCGGCGTGGTGACCAAGCCCTTCCATTTCGAAGGCCAGCGCCGCATGCGCACGGCGGAAGCCGGTATCAACGAACTGCACAAGGTCGTCGATACG
>DATHPL010000279.1:0-5292 GCA_035483915.1 Bradyrhizobium sp. | reverse complement strand
AGCATCGGCCCGGCGGGAAGATAGATCGCGGGCAAATTCATGCTGGTAGCGCCAAGCAGCAGCGCCGGCGTGGTCTTGTCGCAGCCGCCCATCAGCACCACGCCGTCGACGGGATGGCCACGCAACAACTCCTCGGCATCCATCGCCAGCAGATTGCGGTAGAGCATGGTGGTCGGCTTCAGAAGCGATTCCGACAGCGATAGCGCCGGCAATTCCAGCGGGAAGCCGCCGGCCATCAGGACGCCGCGCTTGACGTCGTCGACCCGGCTCTTGAAATGCATGTGGCAGGGCTGCGCGTCCGTCCAGGTGTTGAGGATCGCGATCACCGGGCGATCCTTCCACTCCTCCGGCGCGTAGCCCATCTGCATGGCGCGCGAGCGGTGGCCGAAGGCGCGGAGATCGTCGGGCGCAAACCAGCGCGCGCTGCGGAGCGTTTCCGGATTTTTCTTGTTTTCTGTCATGATGGTACCCGTGCCAAACTCTGCTCGTGTCTTCTCACAGGCGATCCACGGCGAGCAAGGCCCGCGTGGATCGATCGGGAGAAATTTATGGAGGCGCGGCTCGCCGGAGCGGGGCTACCTGGAGCTCTGCTGGTCGGCGAAATTTCCCGTCAGCGCCTCTCGCAACCGCTCCGCCAATTCTGCCTTGCGATATGGCTTGCTCAGGATGAGGGATTTACCGGGCGCGCGGCCCTTGTGGGCCAACATCTCCAGCGCGTAACCGGAGGAGAAGACAACGGGCAGACCGGGCCTGATTTCGCGCGCCCGATCCGCAAGCTCCCAACCGCTCATGCCGCCGGGCATGACGACGTCGGTGAAAAGCATATGGATGCCGGGATTGTCCTTGAGCTTGAACAGCGCATCGTTGCCGTTGACCGCTGATATGACGGTATAGCCCAGATTTTCGATCCTCAGGACCACGGACGAGCGAACGAACGGATCGTCTTCCGCCACCAGGATCGTTTCGTGGCCGCGCGGAATGGACACTTCTTCCCCTGAAGCCGGATCGGACGGCTTTTGGTCCTTGTCCGCGATAGGCGGCAGATAGATTCGCACCGTCGTGCCGAGCCCCATTTCGCTGTAGATCGATACGTGACCGTTCGACTGCTTGGCAAAGCCGTAGACCATGCTCAAGCCGAGCCCGCTGCCTTTGCCGACTTCCTTGGTCGTGTAAAACGGCTCGAACGCCCGGGCGGCGACTTCGCCCGTCATCCCCAGGCCATCGTCGGTCACCGCGATCATGGCGTACTCGTCGGATTCGATCTCCGGATGCTGTCCCTGGTACTCGTCGTCGAGCGAGGCGACGCTGGTGCTCAGTGTCAGGTGCCCGCCATTGGGCATGGCGTCCTGCGCGTTAAGCGCCAGGTTCAAGACCGACGACTCAAGCTGCGCACGATCGGCGAACGCGAGGATCCGGGAAGAACTCGGCGCGATCGCGATTTCGATGTTCTCCCGCAAGGTCCGCCGCAGCAGCTTGCGCATCGAATCCAGCAATTCATGACAATCCACTTCGCGCGGATGCAGCAATTGCCGGCGGCTGAATGCCAGCAATCGTTGCGTCAATTCCGCGCCACGCTCGCCGGCCTGACAGATGTCGTTTGAAATCCGCTGCAGGTCCTGCCGGGACTTCAATTGTTCGCTGAGATGTTCGGCGTTGCCGACGATGACAGTGAGCAGATTGTTGAAGTCGTGCGCGATGCCGCCAGAGAGCTGCCCCACCATCTCCATCTTCTGCGCCTGCCGCAGTTGCTCTTCGGTATGCTTACGCGCGGTCACATCGTGGATGATGCCGACGAAGATCGATTCGCCGTCCTGCTTGGCTTCGCCGACGGATAACTCCATTGGAAAGGTCGAGCCATCCTTGCGCAGACCGATGACTTCCCGGCCGATGCCGATGATCTTGCGGTCGCCGGTCCGCAGGAAGTTCTTGATGTAGTCGTCGTGATGCGCGCTATAGGTTGGCGGCATCAGCATCTTGACGTTTTCGTGGAAGACTTCTTCGGCGCGATATCCGAACAACCGTTCGCAGGCGGGATTGAACAGCAGGATACGGCCTCGGGAATCGATCAGGATAAATCCGTCGACCGCCGTCTCCACCACCGCCGTCAGGCGCATCATACTCTCCCGCAGCGCTTGCTGGGCCTGGCGGAATTGCTGGAGCAATTGTTCGGAATCCCTGCCCTTTATTTCTTCTTCCTTGAGCGCTTCCTGGGCCTGTCGCAGCTCGAATGGCGACGGGATCGTGAGCAGTTGCGGCAGTAACGGCCAGAGCATGGCGGCGGTGAAGACAGACGCCACCGCGGTCGCGGCTTTAACAAGGCCTTCGACGCCGTAGATCGGAACCCAAAGCGTGTAGATCGACAGAATATGCGTCAGGCCGCAGGCCATGATGAAAATGCCGAACGACCAATAGACCCACCCGAACCTGAGGTCCCGCCGCTTCGAGACAAAGATCGCGAGTGCGAACGGAATCGAGAAATAGGCCAGCGCGATCAAGGCATCGGAAATGACATGCAGCCATATCAGTTCGGGTTCCCACAACAGGCAAAGGCCGTGCGGAGAGAACATCGACGAATCCAGAATCCGCTCAAGGAAGGTCCACATCTTAGCTACCGGCTGTTTTGAGGAGCGGCGAAGTCCGCCGCATCAATGAGGGCGGACAAGACCAAACGCGAAAGCCGATCGGACAACCAGATACGCGCGCTGCAATTTGCATGGCCAGCCTCAGCCCGAGCGGAGATCGAGGGCGGTCTTGGCCGCTCAGGACGCGCGGGCGGCGGTCATCACGATCCGGACCAGATCGGCGGCATTTTTCGCGCCCAGCTTTTTCATGATGTTGGCGCGATGGTCCTCGATGGTGCGAGGGCTGATTCCCAAGTGCCGCCCGGCCTCCTTGTTGGAGGAACCGGCAGTGAACTGCTCCAGCACTTCGCGCTCTCGCCGGGTCAGCGGTTCGCGACCGGGAAAATGCAGCGAGCCGACGTTGGACGCGGAACGATCGGCTTGACGGCGCGCATAGGCTTCGATCGCCTCATTGAGGCGCGCCACAATCTCATTTCCACGAAACGGTTTCTCGATGAAATCCAGCGCGCCATCCTTGATCGCGCTGACCGCCATGGCGATGTCGCCCTGTCCGGAAATGATGAAGATCGGCGCCGGATAGTCCTCGCCGCGCAGTTCCCTCAAAATATCCAGGCCGGATTTGCCGGGAATATGCACGTCCAGAATAACGCAAGCGGGTGTGCGGTTTCGCGCGACCGACAACAGCGCGGCGCCGTCGGCAAAGCAGATGACCTCGTAGCCTCCCGCCGACAAGACGATGGAAAGGGTTTCGCGGACGGCAGGATCGTCGTCAACAACGAAGATCTCACCGCGAGAGGGTGGCCTTTCGGTCATATGACATCGTCCCTAATAGAGAGGGAAATAACGACGTGGACTCCCTGACCGACTTGCAAACGTTAGATCGCAAATCGCTCCCGTCATTTCTTTTAAGGGACGAGACCTTAGCGCACAAGTAGTAACATGATGCAGTCTAACGCGGCCGAATGTTTGAGAGCAACGATCTTCCGCCTTGTCCCTGTTTTGCGAAACTCGCGAGCTTCGAAAAAAAGCGGGCGCTGGCAGCGCCGATCTGAAGTTCCTGCACGAGCGGCGAGTTCCTTCCCAAGGATTTCCGATCGAACGCAGTATTGGCATCACAGATTTGCTAGTTCGGGGGACCGGCCGCCTTCTTCTTGCGCGCCTTGCCCTTCAGAAACTGGATGTCCATGTCGGTTCCGTTGACGCGGACGAGTTCACAACGGCGATACGCGAGCCCCGTTGAGGACAGCAGCAGAAAAAATTCCTTCAGGTTGAGACCCTGGACCGAGCCCTCGACCGTCAGTACGGCGTCGTTGTCGGAGACGGCTTTGAGAAGACAGTCGCGGCGCCAGGTGCCGTCGATACCCATGATGCAGACGTCATAGCCACGGCCGAACGTCACGCGATCAAGCAGCTTGTTCTCTTCATTCATTGTCGTGGCCGGCTTTCGGAGCGGAAGCATGATCCAGCAGGAGGAAGTGCCGACATCTCCGCAAAATCGAACGTCTCCCTTTCTGCAACCCTTAGTGGGCTCCGGCCAGCTTCTCGTTAATTTTTGCGGCCGGACAAATACGGAGCCCTGGCACCGAGCGTAGGCCCCGGCGGCGTCGGCCGCGATTCATGTCGGCTCTCGGTCCACAGGGTTAAATTTCGGCTAATTGCTGCTGCGCGAAAGGAACGTAAAAAAATGCCGCGTTTTGAGCGACATGCGCGATCTACGATTCCTGCCGTCGCTGCTCTCGGCAATGTGAACCCGTAATTCCCCGGAACGTGGTGGCGGCTTACCGTTTTTTTTACGACTTAATTTACGGCGCCCTGCTTTGATGGTGCAGCCGCATGCTGGCCACGGGCAGCAGAGGGTTTTGTTTATCAATCACACCATCTTGCAATGATTCAGAACCGCCTCAAGGAATTCTTGCAACGATTAACGCCGCCGACGCGCAGCAATCTGCTGGACGAGTTGGAGCGGCTGGAACTCAGCGGCGCCGAAATACCGGGCGCGGGCGAGGTCATGGAAAGTCTGCGCGCCGAGTTTCGCGGCGGCGGACAAACCCAAAAACGCAACAGCGTTCCGGCACGCTATTTCTTTGCCCCGTTAGAACCGTTGCTGGTCGAAGGTTCGCCTCAACATGGCACGACGGGCGGGATCCAGCGCGGGTCGTTATCGGCCATCTGGGAATGGATCAGCCGCGACCTGCTGCCGACGATGGCGCGCGACTACATAAAGAACGTCACCGACCTGATCGCGTTGGACAAGCAGCGCGAGGCTCGTCAGGCCGCGACGACGTTTCAGACCAAAGTCGCAAAGAGCATGGAGAACATCCTCTCCTCCCCCGACAGCGCCAACCAGATTCGCAGCCGGCTTGCCTTCTATACAGCCTCACCGCTGGTGTTCGACGATCTAACGAAGATGCTTGGCGCGCTCCGCGCCCGCGACGAGCTCGCCAAATTGAACGAGGCGCTGCCGGCGAAGCTCACCCGCTTTGAAGACGCCGAGATTGCCAAAATCACGCCGCTGTTGGACGCGTTCGCCAAGACCCATCGCGAGCAGGTTCCCTTCGCGCTGATGCTGGTGGCCAAGCGGCTGCGGCCCCATTGGCAATTGATCCATCTCGCCACCAAAGCCGCGTCGAACAAAACCGCGGCCAGTGTCGCCGCCACGCCCTATGCGGTCGCCGTCGCGATGGTCCTGGATCGTCTGGAGGACAAACGC
>DATHPL010000278.1:0-7683 GCA_035483915.1 Bradyrhizobium sp. | reverse complement strand
CTTGGACATCGGCAAGACCTCTCGATGGGCTTAGCTACGAGCTCGGCGTAAGGTAAGGATCCCACCCGCCCGGGTATGAGCGATCTCTTCCGCTGAATCCAAAGTTTTGGATATTCCGTTCTTCTCGGGCTTGTGGCACTTCAAAACCAGGGTCGGTTGTCAAATGATAGGCGCCGCCGAAGTGTTGGTCGTGGTGGGCGATGTCCTTCGCCAACGCCGGTGTCGCAATGGCGACGGAAAGAATCATTACAGAAGCCAGTGTCTTTATCTTCGTCATCGTTGCCTCCAGGTTGTTCAGCGCTTCTGCGCTCTAACGATGCCACCAGAGATAGGCCTTCAGTGTCATAACGGTCCAATTGATAATTTCGTCGATTCAAATCGATTTTATTTCTGATTTGCGGACCCCCTCGCGCTTTAGATCAGGGCGGGCGCCGAGGGCCTTCCACGCCGATCGGAAGCCGACTACTTTCGCAGCAAGGAAACAGCTTCCCGCCCACGGACCCTTGCCAGCAAAAAAAGAGGTCATATGAAAATCAAGAGGATCCAGGCGCACTATGTGCGCATTCCCTTCGACATGGGAGCGCCGCTGCAGGATATGGGCGGGCTCCGCTTTCCCTCCATGGATCATCTGCTGGTCGAGGTAACGACGGACACGGGCCTCACCGGATGGGGCGAGGGTTTTGGCCACACCATCATTCCCGCCACGCAAGCCGCACTCGAAAGCTACGTTGCGCCGTGGTTCATCGGCAAGGACGCGACCGACATCGAGGGACTGCACCGGCAGGCCGCACAAGCCTTCCATATCTTCGGTCGCCACGGGCCCGTGGTTTATGCCCACTCCGCGATCGACATCGCGCTCTGGGATATCGCAGGCAAGCGCGCTGGTCTGCCACTTTATCAGTTGCTCGGCGGTGCTTCGCGTACGCACGTTCGCGCTTATGCGAGCCTGCTACGCTACAGCAAGCCTGAGACCGTCGCGCGCATCTGCGCCAATCGCGTTCAGCAAGGCTTCAGGCACATCAAGCTGCATGAGCACGATACCGCTGCTGTCATCGCCGCGCGAGACGGTGCGGGCGCGGATACGGCTCTCATGAACGACGTCAACTGCCCCTGGCCGGTGCTGGACGCCATGGAAATGGAACGCTCCTATCGCAAAGCCAACCTGTATTGGCTGGAGGAACCCGTCTGGCCGCCGGAAGATCACTCTGGCCTGGCTCGTGTGCGAAGCCGCGCTCAAACCCTCATTGCGGCCGGCGAGAACGCCGCCGGTCTCCACGACTTCAAGGATCTCTTCGAAAAAGACGCCATCGACATCGCGCAGCCGAGTGTCACCAAGATCGGCGGCGTGACCGTGATGCGCAAGATTGCCGCATTGGCCGAGGCGCACGCGATCAAATTCATTCCGCATTGCGCTTATTTCGGGCCCGGCAATCTTGCTTCGATCCATATCGTCGCGGCTCATGGACCAGATACATTGCTTGAGAATATCTACGCCAATCTGCAGGCAAATCCGTTCGGCGACGCGATGCAGGCACGCGATGGCATGGTGGCCGTTCCGCAATCTGCCGGTCTCGGCGTCGAGCCGGACATGGCTGTGGTCGCCAAATATCGCCAAGGGCCCGTCTCGAACATCGTGTGACCGGCGCCAATCCGTCTCTGCCAAGGCGCGCGCCATTTTGGCCGCGCCCTGAACTCAAGGCAAAAGCTTAGGGGGCCGGGACGGCATCAGGTCGGAGGGGTCACCTGCGGAATATTCCGCCGATCGCGCCACCGATCGCGCCGATTGGACCGCCAATCCCACGGGGGTGGTGCGCGCGCCTTTCCGATCGGGCACGGGCCGGACGGCTGGTTTCGGGAGGCGGCGCCGCATCGACAGACGCCGACGCTTCACGGGGCGTGGTGCTCAGGCCTGCTTTGGCAGCATCGGCGTTGGCCAAGACTGCCAGGACTGCCACCGCTAGGATCAAAGCACGCATGGCTTGTTTTTCCTGACCTTAAAGTCCGCTTTATAAATAGTCCGCTTTATGAACCCGGAATCACCGCGCTTCGGACTGCGTCGGCGTTTCAATCACTGCCAACTCCCGCTCCGGATGTTTGGCAACTGCTGTCCATGCCGCTTGTTCCATCGTCCGGCGTCGATTGTTTAACCTAACGCGGCGCGCCCCGAAAGAGAACAGCGTCGGCCGCCTCCGCCGGCCAAATACTTGGCGTGTGCCTTTTCAACTACCTTCGTCCTGGCGGCGGGCCGGCGCACGCGATCTCGAGAGCTGCGAGGTCGGCCAGCGCGGCCGCGCCGCAGCGTGGCTTGGGCCAAATCGAGCCGCAATGTCATCCAAGTTTCCGACTAGGTTTCGGCTTAATTGATTCTGGTTGATTCGTCGGAATTAGCTCGATCGTCGAGGATATTGAAATGGCATTTTTCAAGCGAGAACTCAGCCCGGTCGAGCGGTTCGAGAGCATGCTGAGGGACAGGCGCGCGGCGCGGCAGAAGCAGGCCGAGCGGGTGAGCCTCATTGAAACGGATGTTGAAGAAAAACGAGCCGTGGCCGAACGGCTGGCGGTGACCGGCGCCACCGATGCCAAGCTTGGCCGGGCGGAGACCAGGCTGCGCGCCGTCGAAGAGCGCGCCAAGGCTCTGCGTGCCGAACTGGCGGAATTCGACGAGCAGATCGCCTCAACCGAACGCGCAGTGGCGGACGCCAAGGCGCAACGCGACCGCGACACGGCGGCGGATCAGATTGAGGAGATGGCGGCGGCAATCGAGCGGGCCGCACCGGCATTCGGCGCCAGTGCCGCCGCATTCGTGGACGCCGTCACAAAAAGCCCCACGGCAGTGCTGGAGGCAACCAGGTTCTCGACCAGCGTGGATGCGGTACGTCAGGAGGTTCTCGCGGCTGCGGACTTGATCTGCTGGCAGCTCCGATCCGCCGCGGTGCGCACCCGCGCGGGCAACGTGAATATCGCCCTCGGTGTGTCGGCCGAGCTGGAGCAACCGCCAACTCAGGGGATCGATCGGCAATTGATTTACACCCTCAATGCGTTGCTTTGGCGGGAGGATGGCCAAGTACGCAGGGTTCCAGCATTCGCGCTGGTTGAGCTGCCAAAGATCTTGTTGCCGGTGGCGTTGCGGCATCAACATGTGGACCATCTGAATGCCCGGCGTGTCCAGACATTGATTCACATTCATGGCAGCGAAGGGTCCCACAGCGAGCCCAGTCCCGACGATCCGCAGCTCATCGATCTCGATGCGCTTGCCACCGAGGAAGACAACGTCCGAGCCAACGTTGCGTGAATACGCGGCGAACTAGTCGCGCGCTGCCACGTTATCGTTGAAGGTGCAGCGTCCGGAGAGCTGGATCTCCGGCAATTCGTCCAGAGCGCCCCTGCTCCCGCCAACTATTGAACAACGTCGAGTTTGACCTTGGCGATCCCGCTTTCAACCATCCCGAGCGCGTTGGCCGCGGAATGCGAGACATCGACGACGCGTCCGGGAATGTAGGGACCGCGATCGTTGATCCGCACTGTCACGGACCTTCCGGTCGTGACGTTCGTCACCCGCAAGCGGGTGCCAAACGGCAACGTTGGATGAGCGGCGGTCAAATCGTTGGTGTTGAACTTTTCCCCGCTCGCGGTCTGTTGCTCCTCCGTGTAGAAGCTGGCAACGCCCTGTGTCGGGGTTGCATTGTTGTGCCGCGCGAACGGCGTATGCTTTCTCGCGGTCGCGACACGCCTGTTGGTGTAGTGAGTGAAGAATGATGCCGTTCGATCGTGGTTCAACGAGGCGTGCCGGCTGGGGCTCGTAAATTCGGAATTTCGGGCCGTGTTGGATTGCGCACAGGCCGCAAGCGACGCAGCCCCGAGGACGACGACAAGCGATTGAATGACGTTGCGGACACGCGCGGCCGAGACCGGCGACGCGCCGGGCGTATGATTTTCTTCAGCAGCGACGTACGAACGAGCGACGTACAGACTTTTGGCATAATCGATGGACATGTTGATCCCCGATTCCTGCCCCCAACCCTAAGGCCGCCTCGCAATGAGGGCAGAACCGTGGCTGGACGAGATCAGACACGTCATTAAGCCAATGATTTCATCCGGATGTGACTATTGCGCCACAGATCGCAGCTCCGAGCGCAGCTCGATCACAGCTGCGGGCCCGACAGGTTCAGCTCGCGCTCTGCGCGGAAAACATTGGCATAGAGGTTTGCGATCCACTGACGCCCGCTCGATGTGACGTTGAGGTAGTGTATCGCCATCTGAATTTGCGGAGCGACGTTGTTCCAATAGAACTGCGGATACTTGTAAACCACATCTGCGGGCGTATCGTAGCCGAGCTTCTTGTTCAGACCGATTTCCTCAAATTCGTAGAACAGCGCGTTCGACTTTCTCAGGTAATTGGGATCGCCGAGTTGGCCGATGAGATCGGCAGCGCGCAGCAGCAGGCCCTCCTCCTCGACCAGATCATCGCCGTTGGAGGATGAGGCGTATGGAAAGCGCGTATATTCGATGGCTCGCGCAATTCGGCCGGCGTCCACCTCTTCGGTCCCGTCGAGGCGCTCGGAGACGAACAACTTCGATCGGTCGACATGATAGGGCGCAAGCGCGGCATCGGACGACCCTCGCGGCAGACGAACTGTGCGACCACTCAGATCCGCGACGTAGGCCTCCTTGTCATCGCCCTGCAAAATCCCGCGAACATATCCGATGTCATGGGCGAGGCACGCCAGGATGAAATTCGCATAGTCCTCCGCGGTCGTTGCCCGCAGCATCTGGCGTCCCATCAGGATGTCGTGCCCAGCGAGGGTCACGAGCATCGAGTGCTCGATGTTATGATACAGGGCGTCGCTGTTGCCGATGCAATCGAGGGTCAATCTGGCTGCGAAGGGGACAACTTCAGCCAGGCGGGCATGTGACGCGCCGAACCTGCTCTTGGTGTCCGACGTCAGGAACGATCCCAGAGCCTGCGCTACCAATTCCGGAATTGTGATCATCTGAACACCCATCGGATTGAGCGTCGTGGCGTGACAAAATTCGTATCGCCGCAACCTCACGATAGCACATCTGCCCTGTCCGCGGCCGGCAAATGTCATCTTTGGCCAAAAAGCGGATGAGGCATCGCTCGGGCAACGCCGGTATTTAAGCGAGGTGTGCCAAGTTGTATCGGCCGGCGCCACGCTCTCTATGCTACGCTGTGCCTGCGGGCGGATCCTCGCCTGGGAATGATGAAAACCCGTTACACAATCGCATTGGCAATGCTGGCAGGTTTCGGCCTTGGCACGGTCGCGGTCCAGGACGCTAGCTGGCGCCCTCTTTCATTTCGACGCCGTTATTTCACTTCCACTGGGGTTCATCGCCACGAAGTCTAGCCCATCAAGGCTCGTGGCAACCACATCGCGATGCCGGGAAAGGCGCAAACGAGCATGACGGCCAGGATCATGATGGCGACGAACGGCAACGTTCCCCACACGAGTTCGCCATAAGAAATGTCCGGGGCGATGTTCTTGATGACGAAAAGATTCAAGCCAACCGGCGGGTGAATCAGACCCATCTCCATCACGACCGTCATGACGACACCGAACCACACGAGGTCAAATCCCGCGCTGCGCAACGGCGGCAGGATGATCGGAGCGGTCATCAAGATAATGCTCGCCGGCGGCAAAAAGAAGCCGAGCACCATCACCATCAGCAAAATGGCGAGAAGCAGAAGCCACGGCGAAAAGTGCTGAGCCACGATCCACTCGGCGGCGCTTTGTGAGATATGCAGGTAGCTCATCACCATCGAATACAGAAGAGACATGCCGACGATCATGATGACCATAGTCGACTCTCGAACGGACGCAAACAGCAGCGAGCCAAAGTCGGACGGACGCCAGATGCCGTAGATGACTGCAACCAGTACCAACGCGAGGACCGCACCCAGGCCCGCCGTTTCGCCGGGGCTGGCAAAGCCGCCATAGAGCGCCCCCATGACGCCGATCATGAGAATCAGGAACGGCAAAATACGAGGCAGCGCGTTGACGCGGTCGCGCATTGTAAACTTGTCGCGCCGGAGGATCGCATGATCCTTGCCCATCCTTTGCGCGCCGCGAACCTCCGCGAGATACCTGAGCACCGCGTAAGCGGAGAACATCGCGCTCAACAGGAGGCCGGGCATCAGCCCTGCGAGAAAAAGCCGGCCCAGCGACTGCTCCGCCGCAACGGCATAGAGGATCATGGTGATCGACGGCGGCAGCAATATCCCGAGCGTGCCGCCGGCGGCGATCAGCCCTGCCGCGAAGCCGGGGGAATAACCCCGCCGGCGCAGTTCGGGAATGCCCGCGCTTCCGATCGCGGAGCAAGTCGCGGCACTCGATCCCGCCATCGCCGCGAACAGCGTGCAGGCGATCACGTTGGCAACGCCAAGTCCGCCGGGAATCCGGTTCATCCAGACATACAGCGCGTTGTAGAGATCAGCGCCCGCCCGTGACCGTCCGATCGCTGCACCCTTGAGGATGAACAACGGGATGGTCAGGAGCGTGATATTGGCGATTTCCTGATAGACATTCTGGGCGACGATGCCGAGCGCGGACAGCGGCATGAACACCAGCATGAACGCCACAGCCACCGCGCCCAACGCAAACGCGATGGGTGCACCCGCAAACAGCACGAGCAGCGTGACGCCGCCGTAGAGCGCACCAATGGACAATGCGCTCATGCAGTCGTTTCTCTTTTGGACACGACGGCATCAACGATCTGGAGCGCAAACCGAAGGCATAGAAGTGTCATGCCGGCCGTCATCAGCGAATAAGGAATCCATAGCGGCGGCGCCCACGAGGAGTCCGTGACGCGGCCGTCGTCGATGGCCTCCAGCAACAGGAGCCAGCACTGCCAGTCGAAAAACCCACAGAAAGCGAGACACACGAGGTCCGAGACCAGCGCTCGGAAGCGCTCGATCCCACGCGGCAGAAATTCTTCGAGCGCTTCGATGGCGATGTGGCCGCGCACCGACTGCACATAAGGCGCAGACAGGAAGGTCGCGCCGACCAGCAGGAACACCGCCATTTCGTCCTGCCAGTCCGTCGAGATGTGCAGGAAGTATCGCGCGAGGATCGAATAGGTCAGCACCAACCCGGCCGCGATCGTCGCCAGCGCGCAAGCCCATACGAGCACTTTGTCGAGCCTGTCACACGAGGCGATGATCCGGTCCAAAAAGGCGGGGCGACGCAGGCTCGGAGGCTGCGCCGGAATGTCGCTCACACTTCCTCCGCCATCTTGAGAACCTTGGCGGTGTTCGCGGAGCGCGCGGCAAAGTCCTTCCACGCGCTGTCCCGCGCGACGGCCTTCCAATCATCGAGGGCGGCTGCATCCATCTCCACGACCTCTGAGCCGGCTTTGGCATACACATCGGCCAGGCGTTGATCATCCGCCTTCGAGCCTTCCAAGCCAAACGGCTCGATTGCCTCACCGACCTCCATCATGGCCTTCTGCTGATCGGGCGGAAGCGAGTCGAAGATGCTCTTCGACATCAGAACGGGCTCCAGCACGAAGAAGAAGCTGCGGCCTCCGGCCGAGGTCAACCCCTTGCTGAGTTCTTCGAGCTTGAACGAAATCAGGCTCGATGAACTCGTCACCGCGACGTCGATCGCACCGGTTTGCATCGAGATATAGATTTCGTTCGAAGGCATGTTGCTGGTCGTCCCGCCT
>DATHPL010000277.1:0-8222 GCA_035483915.1 Bradyrhizobium sp. | reverse complement strand
GCGCGAAAAGATTTTGGATTCCATGGTCTCGGGTCCGACGAAACGCAAATTCGCTTCCATGCCGGTGAGACCATCGGGCGAGAAGCTGGCGCGTTCCTCGAGGAACACCCGAACTTCGTCGTCCCAGTCGATGTCGTCGAGCGCAAAGGTCACAAGCCCAAGCGCCTCGGCTTCCTCGGCGTCGAGCGATTCGCCGATGCGCTTGCGCGCGTGATCGAGATCGGAGGGCTGCGCCTGGAAGCGCGATTCAAGCCGCGTCAATCCATGGCTCATCGGATAGGTGCCGAAATTCAGCGCGGAAAGCTCGACCGAGGGCGCGGCGCGGTTATCGCCCTGGCGCGTGCCGATCAGCATGTAGGAGCGGTCAGCGGCGAGCACCAATTCGGCAAGCGTGCCGGCAAAGCACGAGCCGGGTTCGACCAGCGCCACCAGCGTGCGCGAGGTGACGTCGATGCGCTTGAGCACGCGCTTCCAGTATTGCCTGATCTCGTTGACCAGCCAGTGCGCCTTGTGAGCTTCCAGAAAATCGTCGTAAGCGAGCACGTTGGCAGCCTCGCCATGGGACTTGAAGACCAGCATGGCGATCTGAAGTTCGTTGATCCGCAAGTGCAGGATGGCATCGTCGAGCTCGCGTGCGACCTGGAGCGGCCAGAACGCATCGCCTTGCGCGATCATGCCGTCGATATCGGCGGGCGGCGGCGTCTCGGGCGCCGCAATCGAAATGATGGCGATGCGCGTAGTGCGATCGATATCGACGCTGACGTGACGATAGCGAATGGTGGTGTCCTCAATGGTGCGCGACAGCGGCATCAGCGAAATGCCCTTGCCGTTGCCGTTACGCTTCGAGGCAGCGGCGAATTCGCGTGCGCGCTCGGCGACCTTGGCTTCGAGTTTACTGTTCGGGACGATCTCATCGACCAGGCGCCACTGGACCGCGCGCTTGCCCTTGATGCCTTCCTCGATGGTGCAGAAATAATCGGCATGGTCGCGGCGCACCTTGCGCTTGTCGACCACCCGCGTCAGGCCGCCGGTGCCCGGCAAGACCGCCAGCAGCGGCACTTCGGGCAATGCGACGGCCGCAGACCCGTCATCGGCGAGGATGATGTGGTCGGTCGCGAGCGCGAGCTCATAGCCGCCGCCGGCCGCCGTGCCGTTGACGACGGTGATGAAGCGTTGCCCGGAATTTTCCGATGAATCCTCGAAGCCGTTGCGCGTCTCGTTGGTGAATTTGCAGAAGTTGACCTTGTGGGCGTGGGTCGAGCCGGCCAGCATGCGAATGTTGGCGCCGGCGCAAAACACGCGATTCTTGCCGGAGCGCAGGATCACAACCTTCACAGTGGGATGTTCGAAGCGCAGCCGCTGCACGGCATCGGCGAGTTCGATATCGACGCCGAGATCGTAGGAATTCAGCTTGAGCTGATAACCTTCGAACAGCCCGCCGTTCTCATCGACGTCCATCGTCAACGTCGCGACCTCGCCGTCGACATTGAGCTTCCAATGGCGATAGCGCGACGGATCGGTCTGGAAATCGATAAAGCTCGCTCCCCTCGCGAGAACGCGTTCGTCACCGGCCATGGGGCCCATCCCTAGAGCAGCTATTCGTTAACAGGTATATGCACAATAATGCATGCAGAGGGGCAGGTCTAGAGGCTTAAAATCACAAAATCTGCATTTTCTTTCATATTTTGCCGATCGACCCGATCGCAATCCAATCGGTCTTGGACAAAGTAGCCTGGGCCAGGCGGGCTTCCAGCAATGTGGCGAGGTGAGCCACCGGAAATCGCTCGACGAAGCCGTCCCGGCCAGCACTCGACCGGCGCGACAGCAGGCCCTTGATCGCCGCCAGTGCCTCGCCCCACAGCCGCGCGGTCGCATGGGGCTTTCGTATCCGCAGTTTCAGATTGGCGTTGGCGACCTGGATACAGGCCCGCAAGAGAATGCGCTCACGGCCGCCTTGCGGCGCGGCGGCCCAGACCGCTTCCAGCACCTCCTGCGCCTCCCAGAAATAACCGGCGTCGTTCAGCGCGACACCGTAGCGGAGTGCGGGATGGCGCGCCGGCACGAAGCCAAAGAATTGCGAAGGCAGCAGCGCCTTGGCCTGCCACAGCGCCTGGTGATCGGGTTCGGTATCGGCGGTTTCGCCGGGCACATAAGCCCAGCCTGGCAGCGGCAAAACAGCCGCGATTGACGAAGCAATACTCATTGAACAACACACAACTTCTAAAAATTTACGCTGGGCGCGGTTCTGCTGATATCAGGACCACGGGACTATTAGCCTTCATGCACAGTCAAAATATGTTTTGCGAACTCCGAAATGGTTACGAGCGTCAGTTCAGGCACCTCGCGATGCGGTGAATGTCCCGCGCCCGATATCACCGTCACATCGACGGGGCAATAACACTCCTCCTTCGCGATCTCGATCTGGCGGATCGTCCCATATTGATCGTCCGCACCTTGCAGAATTGCGACCGGAACACGAATGTAGGCGAGATATTCGCTGATGTCCCATCGACGAAAGTCGGGATCAAGCCAGGCGTCATTCCAGCCGTAGAAGGCGTTATCGACGTTGTGGTGCCATCGCGCAAGCTTGGCCCGCAGATCCGTCGTTTCATAGGTCTTTCTGATCCCGGTGATGGAAGCAACGGATACCTCCTCCACGACGAAATGCGGCGCGATCAGCACGACGCCGCGGACGCGGTGATCGCCGGTCGCCCCGGCATAAATCGCCGCGATCGAGGCGCCGTCGGAATGGCCGAGCAACACGCCGCGCTGAAAGCCGATCGCATCAAGCAATGGGGGCAGCACATCGAGCGCCTCGCGGCTCATGTAATCGAGAGGTCGCGGCAGCGTGACGGATGTCGAGGCGCCATAGCCGGCACGCGAATAGACGAAGACGCCCATTCCGGTCGCCGCCTGCACGGATTGCGGAAAATCTCCCCACAACGCGGCCGAGCCCAGGCCTTCGTGCAGCATGACGATGGTCGGTGCGTCCTGTGGCGCCGGCCCGATCACGCGGTATTCGAGATCGCAGTCGCTGATATGCAGAAAACCTTGAGAAGCGAGCGTCATCTTTTAGCTTTTACCCTCGTCATGCCCCGCGCAGGCGGGGCATCCAGTACCCTGCGGCCTTTCGAGGAACTCACATCAGTCTCTGGAATACTGGATCGTCCGCCTTCGCGGACGATGACGGCGGAAGCGGTCACCTAGCATCGTCCCGCAATTTAAACCGCTGGATCTTGCCGGTCGCGGTTTTCGGCAGAGCTTCGACGGTCTCGATCCAGCGCGGATATTTCCAGACGCCGACCTTCTGCTTGACGTGCTCTTTCAGCGCCTCATCAAGACCGTCTGTCTTGGCGCCGGCGCGCAGCACCACAAACGCCTTGGGCTTGAGCAAGCCTTCGCTATCGGCCTCGGGCACCACGGCGGCCTCCAGCACCGCAGGATGGGTGATCAGCGCGCTCTCGACCTCGAACGGCGATACCCAGATGCCGGAAACCTTGAACATGTCGTCGCTGCGGCCGCAGAAGGTATAACGGCCGTCGGCGTCGCGAATGTATTTGTCGCCGGTGCGGGTCCAATGCCCTTCGAAAGTTCTACGGCTTTTGCTGCGCTGATTCCAGTAGCCTTCGCCCGCCGAGGGCGCATCGACCAGGAGCTCGCCGACTTCACCGTCCGGTACATCCACGCCAGACTCGTTGACGAGCCGCACCTTGTAACCGGGCACGGGGCGGCCGGAAGAGCCGTATCTTATGTCGCCGGGCGCATTCGACAGAAAGATGTGCAGCAGTTCGGTCGAGCCGACGCCGTCGAGAATGTCGACACCGAAACGCGCCTTCCAGGCGTTGCCCACCGACTCCGGCAACGCCTCGCCCGCCGACGTGCAGACCCGCAAGCGCTCCCCGCCGCCGTGCGCCTTGAGAGATTCGTCATTCAGCATCGCGGCGAACAGCGTCGGCACGCCGTAAAAAATGCTGGGGTGATATTTGTTCATCAGCGCAAACATTGCCGCCGGCGTCGGTCGCTCCGGATTAAGGACGGTGGTAGCCCCGACCGACATCGGAAAGGTCAGCGCGTTGCCGAGGCCATAGGCGAAAAACAATTTCGCTGCCGACAGACACACATCGTCCTCGCGGATTCCCAGCACCTGCCTGGCGTAGGTCTCCGCGGTAGCGGCCAGATTGGCGTGCAGATGCCGCACTCCCTTGGGCATGCCGGTCGAACCCGACGAATAAAGCCAGAAGGCGGGCTCGTCGGGATGGGTCGCGGCAGTCGTGAACGTGTCGCTTTCGCCTTTGAGCTCTTCGGACAGCAACTTATGCCCGAATGCATTTTTGCCGGAGACGACGACGCAGTCGAGATCGCCCATCCGCCCCACAATGTCTTTCACGACCGGATACAGCGCTTCGGAAACAAACAGTACCCGCGCTCGGCAGTCGGCGAGCACATAGGCATATTGATCCGCGGTCAAAAGCGTATTGAGCGGAACCGGCACGATGCCGGCGCGCATGGCGCCGAGAAACACCGCCGGGAAATCCACGGTGTCGAGCATGATCATCGCCACCCGCTCTTCGCGGCGGACGCCAAGCCGGCGCAGGAGATTGGCGACACGGCAGCTTTGCCGTTGCAGCTCGCGATAGGTCAGCTCGGAAACGGTGTCGGTATAGGCGAGCTTGTCCGCCCGGCCTTCATCGATGTTGCGGTCGAGCAGATAGGTCACCGCATTGTAAGCGCCTGATATCTCGCTCATGCCGATTCCCTTGAAGTCCCCTCACGTCAGGCAAAGACGTGTCACGACGCCCCCGCTCCGGCTTTTTTAGAATTATAATGCATAGAAAGGCACTGTGTACGCTTGCTGTCAATCCTTTGCGGCATTATGTTTCCTGTCGCCGCGCCGCATTCGCACCGGGAATGATGACCCAGACCAGCGATCCCGAAACCACCTTTCTCGAGCAGCTTGGGCAGCGTGTGCGCACCATGCGTGCGCTGCGCGGCATGTCGCGAAAAGTGCTGGCGAAGGTTTCCGGCATCTCCGAACGCTATATCGCGCAGCTAGAAGCTGGCCGCGGCAACGTCTCGATCGTGCTGCTCAGGCGGGTATCGAACGCGATGGGCGCGCATCTGGAGGATCTGATTCCGGCGGCCGAGCCGTCGCCGGACTGGGCAGTGATCCGCGATCTACTGCGAAAAGCCTCGCCGGCGCAGGTCGCGCAGGCCAAGGACGTTCTCGCCGGTCAGAATGCATCGACGCAGCGGCTGAAATCGTTTGCCGGCATTGCGCTGATCGGATTGCGGGGCGCCGGCAAGTCGACGCTCGGCAAACTGCTGGCGAAAAAGATCGGCTGGAATTTCGTCGAACTCAACAAGGAGATCGAGGCGCAAAATGGCCTCTCGGTCGCCGAGATCATCGCGCTTTACGGCCAGGAAGGCTTTCGCCGGATGGAACAGGCGGCGCTGACGCAACTGCTGGCGCGCAAAGAACTGACGGTGCTGGCGACCGGTGGCGGCATTGTTTCCGAACCCGTGACCTTCGATCTTATTCTCTCGTCGTTCTATACGATCTGGCTGAAGGCCGAACCGGAAGAACACATGGCCCGCGTCCGCAAGCAGGGCGATCTGCGCCCGATGGCCGACGACCGCTCGGCGATGGCGGAGTTGCGCAACATTCTGGTGAGCCGCGAGCCGCTCTATGCACGCGCTTCCGCGGTAGTCGATACCGCAGGCCTCAGCGTGGATGCTGCGGCCGCAACGTTAGTCGATGCGGTGGCGCCGGTATTGCAGAACGAAGCGCGCAGCGCGGCGCGCTGACTGACCATCAGCCTGTCCCTCACAGTAACTTGGCCGTCACTTTCTCCGCATTTTCCCGCAATAGCGGCAGGAAGCGTTTGTTCATCTCGTCGGTCGAGATGCGATCGACATGCGCGCCGATATTGATCGCCGCAGCGATAGTGCCGTCGTAACGCTTCACGGGTACGGCGATGGAACGAAAATGCGGCTCGGCTTCGCGATCGACCAGGGAGTAGCCGCGTGCGCGATCCGCAATGATCGCGGCCAGCAACCGCTTCGGATCGGTCAGTGTTTGCGGCGTCAAGGCCTCGCGTTTCATCGCGCCCAGCTTCGTCTTCAACTCGGCATCAGTGAGCCGGCCGAGCAGGACGCGACCGACCGCCGTGCAGAAGGCGGGCAAGCGATAGCCGATATCGACGCCGCCCGAGAACATTCGCGTCGGGCTGCCGCGTGCAATGAACACCGCATCGTCGCCGTCGAGCACCGCAAGCGAACTGATCTCCTGCGCCGCTGCCGCGATCTCATCCAGCACCGGTTGCAGCACCGCCACGATCTGGTTCGAGCGCAAGTAGCTACCTGCGAGCGTCAGCACGTGCGGCGTCGGCGCAAACAACTTGCCATCGCTGGAGACGTAGCCGCCGTGGGCAAGCGTCAGAAGAATGCGCCGCGCCGTGGCGCGCGGCAGGCCGCTTAGGTTTGCGATTTCACTCAGCGTCATCGACGCAGGCCGCGTGCCGAACGCCTGCAACAGCCGCAAGCCCCGATCGAGGCTCTCGACAAAGTCGGTGGCGCGCGGCTCGCCGCCGGTTCGCTTGGGCTTGACCATGAGGGGCTTTTCGAAGTTCATCGCCCGTGTTACGATAATTGAACAAATGTTCAATAGACGAACAAACTTAACTGCGACTGCCTTCCACCGCAAGCCTTTTTAGGATGAGGTAACGCGCCATGATGAGCCAGGAACAGAATGACCTGATCACCCGCACCGGGCCGAAAGACCCTTGCGGGAAGCTGATGCGAATGTACTGGCAGCCGGCAGCGCTCGTTGACGAACTCGATAGCGCACGGCCGGTGCGCCCGGTGAAACTGCTCGGCGAAGACCTGGTGCTGTTTCGCGGCGAAGAAGGACGCTATGGCCTGATCGAGCGTCACTGCGCGCATCGCGGTGCTGATCTCGCTTTCGGCCGGTTGGAACATGGCGGCTTGCGCTGCGCCTTCCACGGCTGGCTGTTCGATGCGGCCGGCCAATGCCTGGAGACGCCGGCTGAACCTGCGAATTCCAAGCTCTGCCAGGGCATCAAGCAGCGGGCTTATCCGGTCGTGGAGAAGGGCGGCATTCTCTGGGCTTATTTGGGCGAGGGCGAACCTCCGGCCTTCCCCGAGATCGACTGCTTCGTCGCGCCCGGCAGCCACACCTTCGCCTTCAAGGGCCACATCAACTGCAACTGGCTGCAGGCGCTCGAGGTCGGCATCGATCCCTCGCATGCCTCATTCCTGCATCGCTTCTTCGAGGATGAAGACACTTCCGCCGCCTATGGCCGTCAATTCCGCGGCGCGTCCGCCGGCAGCGAGTTGCCGATGACCAAGATCCTGCGCGAATATGATCGCCCGATCATCAATGTCGAACAGACCGAATATGGCTTTCGCCTGATCGCACTGCGCGAGATCGACCAGGAACGCACGCATGTGCGCGTTACCAATCAGTTGTTTCCGCACGCCTTCGTCATCCCCATGAGCACGGAAATGACGATCACGCAGTGGCATGTGCCGGTCGATGACGAGAATTGCTACTGGTATGCGATTTTCACGTCCTATTCGGCGACGGTCGACAAGCCAAAGATGCGCGAGCAGCGCCTCGAACTCTACGAACTGCCGGATTACAAATCGCGCAAGAACAAGTCAAACGACTACGGCTTCGATCCGCACGAACAGGAGACTGCGACCTATACCGGCATGGGAACCGACATCAACGTGCACGACCAGTGGGCAGTGGAATCGATGGGGCCGATCCAGGATCGCACCCGCGAGCATCTCGGCACCGCCGACAAGGCGATCGTGCAGTACCGCCGCCTGTTGCGTCAGGAGATTGAGAAGGCGACCAAGGGGCAGACACCTTTCATGTTCCTTGATGCCGCCCATGCGAGAAGCATTCAGGGGCCGGCGACCATGGACGGCATCGGCCCGACGCGCGGCTGGGAAACGTTCTGGATGGAAGTCGACGTCAAGCGCCGCCGTGGCGCGCCCTGGGCCGCAGCCGTGCCGGAGGAGATCGCGGACAAGGCGTCGCATCTGAGGGTGGTGTGAGTATGGGCCTTTGCCGGCCTCTTTACTCCGTCATTGCCGGGCTCGACCCGGCAATCCATCGTTGTAAGAAGATGGATGCGCGGGTCAAACCTGCGCATGACGAGCGGAGATCGGAGGTGACGCGTGACCTTCGTTGA
>DATHPL010000276.1:0-6585 GCA_035483915.1 Bradyrhizobium sp. | reverse complement strand
TCAGGCAGGGTGGCGGCTTCATCAAAAACAGGCACGCTCCGGCAGGACGGTTCAATCTCGGTGAGAAGATGGTCTACTGGCTGTCTATTGTGGCCGGAATTGCTGTTTCTGCTTCCGGATTTGTGCTGCTGTTTCCGTTCTACGGCACCAACATCGCCGACATGCAACTCGCGCAGGCAGCCCACGCCGTTATTGCGCTTTTGTTCATCGCGCTGATTCTGGCGCATATCTATATCGGCACGCTCGGAATGGAAGGAGCGTTCGAAGCCATGGGCACGGGCGAGGTCGATCTCAACTGGGCGAGGGAGCATCATGATCGCTGGCTCGCCGAACAGCTCGAAAGTGAAGGCAGGCGGCCTTCCGCGACACCGGCCGAGTGAAGGATCGACATCCGAGCTTCACGACTCGCCGATCCCAGGTTTTCTTCAGGAGTAAACATCATGGATGAAGTTACGCGGCGTACTATGTTGGCAGCGACGGCGGCCGGCGGCGTTTTGACACTGGCATCTGCGGCCAATGCGCAAACGGCCGAACCGATCCCGCAACCGCAGCGGCCCGGACACGGCGGCACCGATCCGGGACCACGCAACTTGATACGTGATCGGCAGAATCCGGATCTGCTCGTACCTCCGTCGACCGATCATGGCACGCTTCCCAACCTGCGTTTTTCATTCGCCGACGCTCACGTCCGGCAGGAAACCGGCGGTTGGACCCGTCAGATTACGGTCCGGGAGCTCGGCATTTCCAAGGAAATCGCTGGCGTGAATATGCGCCTGAATGCCGGCGGCATTCGCGAGCTGCACTGGCACAAGGCGGCTGAATGGGCCTACATGCTGTACGGAACCGCGCGTATCACCGCGATCGATGCTCAGGGACACAACTTCGTCGACGACGTCGGCGTCGGTGATCTCTGGTATTTTCCGTCCGGCGTTCCGCATTCGATCCAGGGCCTCAGCCCGGACGGCTGCGAATTTCTGCTGGTGTTCGATGATGGCGATTTCGACGAAGACAATACGTTTCTGTTGAGTGACTGGTTCAAGCATACGCCAAACGAGGTGCTGGCGAAGAACTTTGGCGTTCCGGGCGCTTCTCTCGCCCATCTTCCCGACCCGAGCGAGCTCTATATATTCAACGCCAAGGTGCCGGGCGCGATTGATTCCGACAAGATCGCCGGGGCTACTCCGGTGCCGCAGTCATTCAGCCACAAGATGCTGGCGCAGCAACCGATCAAGACCAAGAGCGGCACGGTGCGCATCACCGACACCAGTGTGTTTCCGGCATCAAAGACGATCGCGGCGGCGCTGGTCGAGGTCGAGCCCGGTGGCATGCGGGAGATGCATTGGCATCCCAACACCGACGAATGGCAATATTACATCGATGGACAGGCACGCATGGGTGTTTTCGCCGCCTCGGGTCAGGCGCGAACCTTCGATTTCCAGGCCGGAGATGTTGGCTTTGTCCCCTTTGCGATGGGGCACTATGTCGAAAACACGGGAACGACGACGCTGCGCTTCCTGGAGATTTTCAAGAGCAGTTACTACGCCGACGTCTCCCTCAATCAATGGCTTGCGCTGACGCCGCCCGAACTGGTCAAGGCACACCTCAAATTGGACGACCAGGTTATGGCCGCTCTACACAAGGAAAAGTTTCCGGTCGTACCGGGGTGATCGGCGCCGCCAAGTCTTCGGTATTCTATTCGCCAGTGCCGTCTGGAGGGCGTTGCGCCTGCTTTTCGCGTTCGCGCAAATAGTCGTCCGTCGTGCGGACGAGAGGCGCTGCGCCGTAAGTTTCGAAACCTTGCTCGGCTACAAAGCCGACGCGGCAGTCTTCGCACATCTTGATGACATCCAGCCTCTCGGACGAAGCCTTGTACATCCAATGGCTGCCTTCGAGCTTGGCCACCACGCGCTCGATGCTGCTTTTGACACCGAATGGTTTGCCGCATCGGATGCAGCAGAACGGCTCTTCCTCCTTGAGGATGCGTGCGGGGGCTCTTGAGGCCCCAAAATCAATCCGGGGCAATAACGTAATGACTTTTTCGGGGCAGGTTGCCTGGCAGAGGCCACACTGCACGCAGGCGTCCTCGACAAATCGGAGCGCTGGCCGCTCTGGATCGTCGCGCAAGGCGCTGGTCGGACATGCCGACACGCAGGACAAGCATAACGTGCAATTGCCCGCATCGATCTCGACCGCTCCGAATGGAGCGCCCTCGGGCAGCGCAATCACGTCGACGGGAGCCGGAGCGGAACGGTGCAATTCGCTGAGGGCAAAGCGCAAGACGTCGCGCTTCTTTCCGAGCGGACGGAAACTCGCGGGGCGTGGCGCAGGCATCAGAGGCGGAATTGCGTGAAGTGTGTCAAGCAGACCGTCCGGGTCATCCGTTTCGATCGTGGCGATACGGCCCGCGCCAAAGCCGAGCCCGACAAGGATCGGATCTGCCACCGCTATCGTCCGCGACAGGCCGGAGACGTCGTGACGAGGCTTTGCGCGCAGCAGGAAGCGCATAGCCGATGTGCCGTAAGCAAAAGCCGCGACGATCGCTTCCAATCCGACTTGAGTGACCTCGTTGACCGCAAACGGCAACACGTTTGCCGGCAGCCCATCGCCAAACCGAGCTAGCGCGTCGATCAGCGGTCCGCCGTGTGCCTCGTCGTGAAGCAGCACCACGGCTCGTTCGCCGCCGGCCTCGCGAAACGCGATCAGCATCGCGCGGAGCCGGCGCATGAACGCATCCTCGGGCGGCAATGCATAGGATGCCGCGCCGGTCGGGCAAGCGGCCGCGCACTGGCCGCAACCCGCGCAGATATTAGCGTCGATCGCGACATGGTCTCCCGCGGCGCTGATGGCGCCCGCCGGACAAAGATCCAGACATCGCGTGCAACCCGTCCGGTGCGAACGCGAGTGCGCGCATAAGCTGGCATCAAAATTGATGTAGCGCGGCTTCTCAAAGGTGCCAACGAGATCGCGGGCTTTAAGGACGGCCTGTAACACCGCCGTAGGACTAGCCGGATCCGCCCGCAGATAGCCGTCGCGTAGATCGGCAGCAGAAAACAGGGCGGCGCCGCCGGTTAGATCAAGGACGATATCGCAATTCGAGCGGGCATTGTTGCGGGACGGCCCGAAGGTCAAGACCTTGCGCGAGGAGGGCGCGGCCTCGGCGAAATCGTCGACGGTGATCTCGAATGCTCCGATATGGCCCTTGGCGCTCCTTACCTTGCCCTTTGCAATTGGGAATTCGGCTCTGCCCGGGGGCGCGATCGATGCGGGCGGCTCGATAAGTACGGTAACGTCGAGATGGTCCTTGAGCAGGTTGCCGGCCTGAACTGCGGCCTCGTCACGGCCGCAGATGAGAATGATGCCGCTACTTTGAAGTTCGACCGACGGCGTCGGCGGGACCGGCTCAGCGGCGGCCGCCAGCAGGGCTGCCATCTTTGGCCCGGCATGTGTCGCCTCGCTGGACCAGCCGGCAGTCTCGCGGATATTCGCAAACTGTAGCGGGATCTTGCGGCCGATCTCGGCAGCGACATCTGTAAACAGCGTTGCTTGTTGAGTACATCCTACCGTGAGAGGGCCGTCTTCCGACGCGATCGTCTTGAAGCGGTCAAGTTCAACACCACAGAGATGTGTCGCTGAGGTGGTATCGAGGCGGCAGCCACGGCCGACCGCATCTGCGTCAAGCGGCATCGTGCCTTCACAAGAGCAGATGAGAAGCCGTCGCGCGGGATCAGGTCGTGAAGTCACAATTGCAAGTAGCCTCTGGTATAGGCCGGCGCCGCTGGCCGGAACTCGCCAGAAGTATATACTGTCTGTCGTCAAAAGTACGATGCCGACACGCTGGATAGGTAGCGGCAAATGGTGACTTCGCGCGATTTCTGGCTGTCTTGCGGCCATCACCTGCTCGATCGCAACGCCGCGGGTCGCTTGCTGGTGACGGATGAGTTCCTGAAAGCGTATCTGGCTCGCCCTGAGTTGATGCCGCCACCGGAAGCGTGCACTGAGGAGCAGGCTCTGCATCGTGCGTTGCTGCGCGAGCCAAGGCTGCCAATTGCGGCCGCGCGGATTGCGGTCATCGCCGATGAGGACGCACGCGAGAACTGGCAGATGATGATCGCCTGGCGCGATCAGCTTCTCAAGCACGACTGTCTGGAGGCGGCCTATCTTGCGATTGCCCGGCGCAGCATCCACTTCCCGCAGATACTTGTAGGTCAATTGGTTCAGGTCATCCTGCGTAATGCTTTGGACGGCTGCGACGATGTTTTCGTGCTGCGCGCGGCCGAAATGTTCTTCCGGCCGCAAAAACTATCAATCCAGGAGACGTCGATCATCGCGGTCGACGAAGAGACAGAAGTCGCCTCCGTACAGCATCCGCCGTCGCCGCTGTTATCGTTGCTGGGATTGCAGACGGCCACGGGAGTTGAGCTACTGAGCGAAGCAACATCGGAAAGCTATTGGGAACGAAGCGACCGTTTCGATATGGCGCTCGATCTCTCGCCAGGCGGACGCGGCTTAATCGGACTTTGCGACGTCATCACGCGCTGGCTGGCGCATCTACTCTCCATCGATGTAGTAGTCGAGCCGGTGGCAGAAATGCAGAATTTGCCATGGAATTGGTACGTCGGACTGAGCTCGGAAGCGACGCATATCGGAGACGCCATTTGGCGAGGAGACAACATCGCCGATTCAGTGCGTGCGCAATTGCTCGGCCTGCTGCAGCTGTCGTTCCGCGATCCGGCGGACATGATCGAGAAGGTGAGGGGCGAGCCGGTGCATCTGCCGCTGGCAATGACGACTGACGAGGTACTTCGGATAAAGCCACAAAATCTTCTGATGGGATTGCCGGTCCGGGATATGGAGGCCGTGAATTGATATCGACCGCTCTGACACGAATTTCCGTTGGCGTCGTGGTCGAACGGCGAAAGGCGAAAAGTGCCTGGGCCGATGTGCTGTGGCGGCCGGTATCCGTGTTTGCGGGGACTCCGGAGGCGGCGCCCTGGACGCCGCTAAGCACCGATGACGACGTAACACTGTTCTATGCGGGTGAAGCGGTGATCGAATTGCATCGGACCGAAACCACGAATTACCGTGACAACCTCGCGTCAGGTGCGCCGAGCCTATGGGTCAATATGCGTCCGACCACGTCTGAACCTCCTTACGAATTGCTGACTGTCACGGCAGATCCGGCAGAGGGAGAAGCCTTTACCGATGCCGGCAGCAATCTGGTCGAGGCGGTGCCGATGCCTCCAGAAATAGCCGACATCGTCGGCCGGTTTGTCGCCACCCATCATGTGGAGCGGCCCTTCGTCAAACGGCAACGCGATCGACAAACACCTCCGTTTCAAGATCCGATAGGGACTGCAAGCGATGAGTGAGCAGGAAAACCCCTTGTCGCGCTGGGCGCGATTGAAACAGGCAGCGAAAGCCCAGGAAGAAATCGACGCCGCTTCGCCCAGCTCCGAGGCGATGGCCGCGCCCGAAGCGCCATTTGATCCCGCGAGCCTGCCCTCCATCGAGTCAATTGTGGGGGATACCGACATCATTGCATTTTTGCGTAAGGGCGTGCCAGCTGACCTGACGCGGGCGGCCTTGCGCAAGGCTTGGGCGAGTGATCCGGCTATTCGAGATTTTATCGGAATTGCTGAGAACCAGTGGGATTTCAACGATCCCAACGCAATTCCGGGCTTTGGCCCTTTGGCTCCCCCGGAAAGTGGCGTTGATGTTCTTGCTCAAATCTCCACAAGGCTACAGCCTCGTGCGCGTGAAGATTTGGCAGCCGCGGAGCCGAGGGTCGCTTCGAACGAGAATGTTGACGCCGCCGATCCGCAGCCCGTCATCGCTAATCCGCCTCTCATTAGTCCGGGCGCTGCGCCCAGCGAAAGGTCTGCTCCCACGGCAGATGAGATTACTTCGACAAATAGTGAGGCTCGAAACACCCGGCGTCATGGCAGCGCTCTGCCGCGATGATTTAGTCTGAGCGGTGGTAATTGGTTGGAGAGATTGAGAACCGCAGTGGATATACCTTCGCAGAATTTAGCTGAACGCAGCCTCGATGAGATCGATAGCGCGCGTGCGCGCGAATACGCGCTGTTGGCGACTTTGCTTGCCCATAGTCCCGACGCGGAACTGCTGTCCGGTTTGGCCGGCCTGCCTATCGATAGCAGCCCGATCGGGCTGGCTCATTCCGCGTTGGCTGAGGCGGCTCGGCAGGCGACTGAGGCAGATGTTGCGCGTGAGTATGTGGCGTTATTCGGCGGACTAGGGGGAAGCGCCTTGTTGCCGTATGCCTCGCACTATTTGGCGGGCACGCTGTACGGCCGCCCTTTAGCCCGGCTGCGGGAGACGCTCCAGCCTCTTGGCGTCGAGAAGGCGCCAGAGCGCATCGAGCCGGAAGACCATGCCAGCTTTCTCTGCGAGGTCATGGCAGGATTGATCGGTGGGGACATCTCTGCGCCAGACTGCGCTGACCGAATCTTCTTCGAGGAGCATCTTGTGTCTTGGATAAGGCGTTTTTTCGTCGACCTCGAAGCGGCCAAATCCGCCGATTTCTACAGATCTGTTGGAATTCTTGGACGGACCTTCATTGATGTG
>DATHPL010000275.1:0-4567 GCA_035483915.1 Bradyrhizobium sp. | reverse complement strand
GGGCTCGGCAAGACCACGCTGGCGCAGATCGTCGCGCGTGAACTCGGCGTCGGCTTTCGCGCCACTTCCGGCCCTGTGATCGCCAAGGCCGGCGATCTTGCAGCCCTTCTGACCAATCTCGAAGAACGTGATGTGCTGTTTATCGACGAGATCCATCGCCTGAGCCCGGCGGTCGAGGAAGTGCTCTATCCCGCGATGGAGGATTTTCAGCTCGACCTGATCATCGGCGAGGGGCCGGCGGCGCGCTCAGTCAAGATCGAGCTTGCGAAGTTCACGCTTGTCGGCGCCACCACGCGCGCGGGACTTTTGACCAATCCGTTGCGCGACCGGTTTGGCATTCCGGTGCGGCTGAATTTCTACACCGAAGACGAACTGGAAAAGATCGTCACCCGCGGCGCCCGTGTTCTTCAGATCGGCATGACGGGCGATGGCGCGAACGAAATCGCCCGCCGCGCCCGCGGCACGCCACGCATCGCGGGGCGGCTGTTGCGGCGGGTCCGGGATTTTGCTTCGGCCGCGGATGCGGATTCGATCGACCGGAAGATTGCCGACCACGCGTTGAGTGCGCTGGAGGTTGACGCCGCCGGCCTCGATGCGATGGACCGCCGCTATCTCATGACCATTGCGATGAACTATGGCGGTGGGCCGGTCGGCGTCGAGACGTTGGCCGCGGCTTTGTCGGAGCCGCGTGATGCGATCGAAGACATCATCGAGCCGTTCTTGATTCAATGCGGCTATTTGCAACGCACCCCGCGCGGGCGGTTATTGACCTCGCACGCCTTCCGCCATCTCGGCCTTGCCGAGCCGACGCGCGATCCCTCGCAGTTTGGATTGTTCGGTAACGACAGCGAGGACGAATGACGGCCATTGGCACGATCAAAGTCGTGGCTGCCTTGATACGCGACCACGCAGGCCGCGTGTTGCTGGTGCGTAAACGCGGCACCAAAGCCTTCATGCAACCGGGCGGCAAGCTCGACGCCGGCGAAGACGACATCACCGCGCTCTCTCGCGAAATATCCGAAGAACTTGGCTGCGTTCTCGACCCCGAGTCGGTTCTGCCTCTTGGCGCATTCGATGCGGTTGCGGCGAACGAACCGGGCTTTCGCGTCAAGGCCAATCTCTATCACGTCGATGTGGCCGGCGAGATTTTGCCTAGTCGCGAGATTGACGAAGCGATCTGGGTCGATCCGGCTTCGCCACCCGACATTCATCTGGCGCCCCTGACGCGCGACCATGTGCTGCCGCTGGCGTCACGGGGTTAAGGTTACTGCTCGGTATCTGCACGAACGCTCCCCAATTCAGCTTTATTTGCTGGTCAGAAAGAAAATTGCATCACAACTGAGTTGCCATGCTTTCGCGCCGTCATTTCCTGCGTACATTTTCCGGCCTCGGTGTTGCCGGCGTTTCGACGGTCGCCTATGGCTTCAGCGAACCGGAGCTACAGCTTCGGGTCACGCGCTATCAGGTTTCGCCGCCGCAATGGCCGGCCGATCTGAAACTCAAGATCGCCGTCGTCGCCGATGTTCATGCCTGCGATCCCTGGATGTCGCTGCAACATATCCAGACGATTGTCGAACATACCAACACGCTCGGCGCTGACATCACCGTCCTGCTTGGCGATTACGTCGCCGGTCACCGGAATGTCACACGATTCATTCCGGCCGATGAATGGGCGTCCGTGCTCGCCGGTCTCAAGGCGCCGCTCGGTGTGCACGCCATCCTCGGCAATCACGATTATTGGGATGACCGAACGGTGCAGCGCGAGGGCGGGGGGACCACAGCTGCCCGCCGCGCGCTCGAAGCGGCCGGCATTCCGGTCTATGAGAATGATGTCCAGCGCTTGAACAAGGCTGGCCGTCCGTTCTGGCTCGCCGGTCTCGGCGATCAATTGGCTTACGCTCCGGCGCGGCGGTATCGCGCCATCAAGCGGATTGGGGTCGACGATCTCGCCGCCACGCTCGGCAAGGTGACGGACGATGCGCCGGTTATTCTGCTTGCCCATGAGCCGGATGTGGCTCGCCGCGTGTCCTCACGCGTTGCGCTTCAGCTTTCAGGCCACACCCATGGCGGACAAGTGCGCCTGCTCGGCTGGTCGCCCGTTGCGCCCTCGGGACAGCTTTTGAGCTATGGTCACATCCGGATGAACTGCGATGTTGTTGTGTCCGGCGGGCTTGGTTGCAGCTTCGTGCCGTTCCGGCTCGGCGTTCCTCCGGAGATTGTGCTGGTGACGGTGGGCACGCCAGGGCCGATCCTGTCGTAGCCCTCCCGGCACGCGTGCGTGCTTGCACGGCGCGCGGATTTTGCGCAAAACGGATTGTCCAGAACGGCGAGCGAGGGCCGGACGTGACCTTACCTCATCTTGATGGCGAAATCCGCGACGGCCGCCATCACATGCAGATCCGAGTCTACTACGAGGACACGGACTTCTCCGGCATTGTCTATCATGCCAACTATCTGCGTTTCATGGAGCGCGGCCGCACCAATCATTTGCGGCTTATGGGCGCCGAGCAGCACGCATTGTTTGCCGAAGCACAGACCGAAACGCCCGGCTTTGCCTTCGTGGTGCGTTCGATGAAACTCGATTTCCTCAAACCCGCGCGGATGGACGATGTGCTGGACATCGTGACCTGGCCGGTTGCCGTGAAGGGGGCCTCGATCACGCTGGGGCAGGAGGTGCGACGCGGCGCCGACGTGCTGATCACCGCCGAGGTGCGTGTCGCTTTTATCAGTGAGGGGCGGGCGCAGCCGATTCCGAAATCGCTGCGCGCGTTGATGAAGGCCGATCTCGAATAGAGGCCTTTGATCCACGACCATTGTCGATCCGCCCTGCACCAATTGGTTATTGCAATCACCCGATAGAATGATGGCCATCGACTTCTCCGATTGCCACGATAGTGTTGCTGCCGCATCAGTTCCGGGAGGTCATCATGTCACGTCCGCCGTTACCGCCGTTCACCCGCGAAACCGCCGCGCAGAAAGCGCGCATGGCGGAGGATGCGTGGAACTCACGCGACCCCGAACGCGTCGCGCTCGCCTATACCGAAGACAGCCGCTGGCGCAACCGCTCCGAGGTCTTTGAAGGGCGTCCAGCGATCGTCGCGTTTCTCACGCGAAAATGGGCGAAAGAGCTCGACTATCGGCTGATCAAGGATCTCTGGGCATTCGACGGCAACCGGATCGCGGTGCGCTTTCAATATGAATGGCGCGATGCGTCCGGCCAATGGCACCGCTCTTATGGCAACGAGCAATGGGAATTTGACGAGCATGGCCTGATGCGCCGGCGCGAGGCCAGCATCAACGACATCGCGATCGCCGAAAAAGACCGCCGTTTCCACTGGACCGTGCCCGGACCTCGGCCTGCCGATGTACCGGGCTTGAGCGAAAGTCCGTTTTGACGGCGTCACCGCGCGACGCGTCAGTATCCCCGTTCTGGATTGACGATATTTTCCAGCTGCGCGCCAGCTTCGAACCGCTCGATCTGGCGCGCGACGTATTTGGATATTTCGTCGGTGTCGGTGTCGGCGGCGTTATGTGGCGTCAGCACGACCTTCGGGTGGTTCCAGAATGGACTGTCCTGTGGCAACGGTTCGGTTGCAAAGACATCGAGCGAAACAGCGCCGAGCGTGCCGTCGTCAAGACAAGACAGAATATCGGCTTCGTTCTGCAGTCCGCCGCGGCCGGCATTGATCAGGACCGGCGCGCCCAGCGGGCTTGAGCGGTTCAGTTTGGCGAAAAGCTCGCGGTTGAGGATACCGCGTGTATCCGGCGTGAGCGGCAGGAGGCAGACCAGAATATCGGCGCGGCGCGAAAACGCGTCGAACTGCGCCTTGCCGTGAAAGCATTCGACGCCTTTGATGGTCTTCGGGCTGTTGCTCCATCCCACGACCTTAAAGCCAAGCCGCACCAAAACTTCTGCCGCATCGGCCCCCAACGTGCCAAGCCCCATGACCCCAACCGTCAGCGCGCCGGCCGACCACTGGTATTTCGGTTGCCATCGCTTTTTGCGCTGGCTGTCGCGCAAGTAGAGTTCCTGGCGGTGATGCATCAAGACATGCAGGACGACATATTCCGTCATCCGGCCGGTGAGGTCGCCGACGGAGACCCGCACCAGCGGCACTTTCGGCAAGGTTTTGTCCGCCATCAGCGCGTCGACGCCGGCCCCGAGGTTGAAAATCACCCGCAGATTCGGAAAGGAAGCCAACTCGCCCGGCGCGGGTTTCCAGACCGCGGCATAGTGAACGTCGGCTGGATTGCCGCCTTGTTCCGACGCCACCCAGACTGGGCGGTCGGTGCACACGTCATTAAACCGGCGCTCCCAGCGTTCCGGCGACCAGTTTTCGGTGCCGCCATGGATCAGCAGCGCCAGCGTTCCCTTTTTCATCGTTATTTTGCCTCTCGCAATTCGGGTGCGACCTTACCGGGGGGTGTTTTTATCGCAAATTTTTTTCATAAGCAGTGTCGGAACGGGGCCATCTCACCCGTCCTTGGTCAGAAAGGAGCCTTTGCCCATGCTCTATGCCATACTTTGCTATCACGATGAGGACTTCGTCGGCTCCTGGAGCAAGGA
>DATHPL010000274.1:0-4012 GCA_035483915.1 Bradyrhizobium sp. | reverse complement strand
GTCTAAGGCGGACCGGATGCATGCGATGAACGGCGTCTGCCGCAACCCGTCGTGCTGCATCGATCCAGACGGGACGATCGATGGACGAGTTGAACGGACGCATGATTGCTTGCCAGCTTCTGATTGCTGGGCTGATTGCGCGCGTCGCCAATGATTCGGCGGATCCCTTGCGGTTTCTCACGGATTTTCGCGACGAGATCAGAGCTGTCGTCGCAGGCGTCAATATCGCCGGAAGTGGAAATGCCGAGCGTGCACGCGAGGCCGCCAAGCGAACCGTCGACGAATTATTCTCGCTGATGAAGCCGCCGAGCAGCGACTGAACACGATGTCGGGCGTGCGCGAATGGTTCTTCGTTACCTGTAACTAGAACGATTCAAGCCGAAGTTTAGATCGGTTAAAAACTTCAAAATTAGAATCGATTTGATTTAGGAATATTCAAGCTGCGCCCGTGTTGACCGCAAATTTTGCGCTCGATACCAAACTTCCGGGGCTCGATGTGGGTGTGGGACTTCATCGCCTCGAATGAAGTTTGAAGTTGGGGCAAAAACAATGAGCCGGGTTAAGGCGCCGAAGTCGCTGCGCGCGAACGCAGCCAGCAATTCCTTGGACGAAAAACTGGATGGTTATTCCACCCGCAAGGTCTCCGCCGTGGCGGGCCTGGTTGCGGTCGCATCGTTTTCGAGCGGCGCTGAAGCGCAGCAGTCGAATCTGCCGCCGGTCAGCGTCGATGCCCCGGTCGCACGTCCAAAGCCCGCGGCCGCCGCGCCGACGCCGGATCAGATCAAGGCCCGCAACGCGCTGCGCCGCGCGGCCAAGCGCCAGCAACAGGCCAAACCTGCACCGGCCGTGGCTACTCCCGCTCTGGCGCCGGATCGCGATCGCTATGCCGATCCGGCCGCGCCCTATAAGGGCGACCGCGTCCAGGCCTCGGGTAAATTCCCCGAACCGCTTCTGAATACGCCGAAGACGGTGACGGTGCTGACCAAGGACATCATCGAGGACAAGAACGCCACCACGCTCAAGCAGGCAATCCTGAGCACCGCGGGTGTCACGCTTGGAAGCGGCGAGGGCGGCAACGCGTTCGGCGACCGCTTCTTCATCCGCGGCTTCGATGCCCGCAACGACGTCTTCATCGATGGCGTGCGCGACTCCGGGGTTAGCGTTCGCGAGAATTTCTTTACCGAGCAGATTGAAATCCTGCGCGGGCCGATGTCATCCTTTGCCGGCCGCGGCACGACCGGCGGCGCAATCAATATCGTCACCAAGGAAGCGCAGACCGACAAGAGCTTCTACAACATGGATACGACGTTCGGCACTGACGCGACCAAACGGATCGTGCTCGACGTCAACCAGGTGGTCAATCCGACGTTTGCCATTCGTGCCGGCGGCATGTTCCAGGACGCCGGTGTGGCGGGCCGCAATGACGTCACCGACGACCGCAATGGCGCGTTCGTCGCGACCAAGTGGACGCCATCCGATGCGGTGAAGATCACCACCGATTATATCCACACCGACCTGCACGGCATTCCCGATTTCGGTGTGCCCTATTACCGGCCGGGCGCCACCGGATCGAGCAGCCAGCAATTCACCTCCACCGCAGGCGGGCCGTTTCCGAGTTTCGCCGGCTCCAATCGCGATACGTTCTACGGCTTCGTCAACCGCGACTTCTTTCATGTTCAGCAGGACATCGGCACGTTCAATACCGAGATCCATGTCACGCCGGACCTCATCGTCAGCGACAAGGTGAGGGTCTCGCAATCGCTGAACAACTATATCGGAACGCTGGCGGAGAGTCCGATCGCGACCAACCCGCTGTCGTCGGCGACGTTCACAGCCAATCCGCAGAGCCGCTATCAGACCACCGCCGTGCTCGCCAACCAGTCGGAAGCGACCTACAAATTCGACACCGGACCTTTCAAGCACACACTGTTGGGCGGCGTCGAAGTTTCCCAGGAAACCTCGTCGATCGACAAATATAACGGACTGAGTTCCGAGTTGGTGACCGGCACGCCTTTCACGGGCGGTGGTTCGCTCTCCGGGGTGAGCGTCTTCAGCCCGCAATTTACCGGCATTCCCTTTACCGGCACCCCGACGCTGACGGGCATGCCGACCAATATCCTGATCGACACGACCAGCACCTATGTGCTCGACACGGTCAATTACCGCGACCTCGTCATTCTCAACGGCGGCATCCGCTACGACGACTACAAGATCAACACGTCCGGTTGGGGTACCGTTAACGGCGCCTCCACCTTCGGCAGACAGGCGGCGGAATTCGGCCTGCCGAACTTCAATGTCGGCGTCACCGTCAAGCCGTTGCCGTATGCCAGCGTCTACGCGGCCTTTGCGACATCGTCCGATCCGGTTGGCTCCGAATTCGATGGCACCAGCACCGCCTATGGCGGATTAGGGCCGGTGGTGGCCGGCAATCCGAACCAGATCTTCGGACCGGAAAAGAACAAGGCGTACGAAGTCGGCACCAAGTGGGAGTTGTTCAACCGCCATCTGTTGCTGACGGGAGCGCTGTTCGAGACCACCAAGGACAACGCGCGCGAGGCGTTTAACGTCTCGGCGACCACTCCCCCGGTTGCGGGATGTTCCGTCCCGGCCGGAACCGTCGGTAACATCTCCTGCATCATCTCCGGCTCCGCTTACTATGTTCGCGGCATCGATCTGGAGGCCGCCGGCAAGATCACGGACAAATGGAGCGTGTTCGGCGGCATCGTGCTGATGCAGTCGGCGGTAACCAAGTCGAACGTGCCGGCCGCGAACATGCCACAGCCCCTGCTGTACACAACCGATGTCGGCCTGCCGCTCGCCAACGTCGCACATCAGTCCTTCAGCCTGCTGAGCAAGTACCAGCTCACGGACATGTGGGAGCTTGGCGGCCAGGCCGTGTTCCGGTCGAAGGTCTATGGCGGCACGTTGCTCGCCGCCAACGAAGGCACCTCGATCCCGAGCTACTGGCGCTTCGATGCGTTCGCGGAAGCCAAGATCGACAAGAACTGGCGGCTCAAGCTCTATGTCAACAACATCTTCAACAAGCTCTATTACGACGCGCTCTACCAGAGCGGCACGCCATTCACGCTAGAGGCGCCGGGCCGCGCGGCGTATCTGGTGCTCTCAGCGAGGTATTGATCCGACACGATGTTAATTTGCGTTCCCAATGTGCTGAGCAAGGATGAGGTGGCGGATTTCCGCCGCCTCATGGACGCCAGCACGTGGGAGGACGGCCGCTCGACCGCCGGCGCACAATCGGCGCTGGCTAAAAGCAACGAGCAGTTGCCGCCGGACAGCGAGATCGCGCGCAAGCTCGGCAACCGTATCGTCTCGCAGTTGACGTCCAATCCGCGGTTCATTTCAGCGGCGATTCCGCTGCAGATCTTTCCGCCGCTGTTCAATCGGTACAACGCCGCGGACGGCCATCATTTCGGTATCCATGTCGACAATGCGGTGCGCGGCGACCGTCTGACGGGATTGCGGATACGCACCGATTTGTCAGTGACGCTGTTTCTGTCGGAGCCCGACGAATATGACGGCGGCGAACTGGTGGTCGAGGACCTCTACGGCTCGCAGGAGATCAAGTTGCCGGCCGGAGACCTCGTGGTCTATCCGGCCTCCAGCCTCCACATGGTCACGCCGGTGACGCGCGGCGCGCGCGTCGCCTCATTTTTCTGGCTGCAGAGCATGATCCGCGACGCCCACGCGCGGAGTTTGATTTTCGATCTCGACACTGCGATCCAGGCTCTGGTGGAACGGCTTGGCCGCGACGATCCGGAAACGGTCAGGTTGACCGGCGTGTATCACAACCTGATCCGCGTCTGGGCGGAGGTGTGACGTAGTCCGGAGGCTCTATCCTTCGAGACGCCTCGCTTTCGCGATGCTCCTCGGGATGAGGTCGCAGACCCTCATGGTGAGGAGCGCGGAACGCGCGTCTCGAACCATGAGTGAGGGCGCGCTACCCCAGCCGCATGTCGAGCAGCCGGCGGCCCTCGCCCTTGAGCAGCTTCTT
>DATHPL010000273.1:0-4932 GCA_035483915.1 Bradyrhizobium sp. | reverse complement strand
GCCGGGATTTCAGTGCCCAACCTCGCTGTACCAACGCCGTCCTGCGATCATATTCCGCAGAGCGGCGCTTGCGTTTAGTCCAAAACAAAACGACCCCAGCGCGGCTTGCTGAGGCCGTCTATAAAGTGATTGTGCCGTGTGGGTGTCATTCGGCGTGGGGTCTGACGCTCGATCGGCGTCCAAGTCGGACCACAGTCCGCGGATAGCAGCGCATTGTATCGACGAATTAATTGTGTGTCCGACTAGGGTCACGGTTGGGAGCCGATTGGGGGTCATATCGCAAGCCGATTCACACGCAAGTGCCGTCGCAATCTTGCTGGCGAGTTCTCCCGACGTCGCGAGCGCTCACGTGAGCTGCGACGCGATACCTCACGGACCGGCGCGCACCGACTGCTATCTCGCCCTAAGTGAGTTCTATCGGGGACAATCAGACCTTGCCGCAGCCAGAGCGCGCGTTCAATCAGACGCCGCGTGGTATCGGGCAATTACTGGTACGCACCCGCCTAAACATAGACTGCAGCGTCAGTAATAAAGCTGTCGATGCCTTCCGTCTAATTCTGGCTCGAAGTCCGCTGTGGGTCACCTCGCGCGTCGCGCACCGCCTGTGCGACTCTCGTCGACTGCGACACCCGCCCGATTTTTGCACCTGTAATGATCTTTCTTCGGCGTGGGCTCGCCTTCGGCACCATGCCTTCGTTCGCGGTAGCTCCGGCAGCGGGATAAGTCGTGAAGTTCGCGGCTCGATGCAGCGCGAGAGCCTTTCGAGCCGCTTCGACATGCGCGGTCCGAGCTGCCAGGTCGTGAAGACGCCTGAGCTCATTGTTCACCCGCTTTAGCGCCGCGGCGAAGACTTGCTTGCGTTGTGATGCATGCTCGGCGGTTCCTGGAAAGCTTGCTCCGCGAGCCTCGCCTTTTCCGCGCCCTTCTCGCCGCTTTTGTCGGCCGAGCGTTCGCTCCTTATCGCGCATCTTGCGCAAGCGGGGTCGCATGGCCTCAAGCTCATCCGCCTTGATGTCATAGATGGCGGGATGGTGCGTGAGGCGGACCGTCTCATATTCTTCGTGGCTGAGGAGGCTGCGTTCGAACTTGCAAGGGATCGACATTTTCCGTTCCTCCATTTGATTTCATGAAGTACGCGTCCATGTCCAGTTTGATCATGCTACTACACGCAGGCGTTGCTTGGCCAGTGGTCGTGTTACCGCGCTGACGCTCCTTGCTGACCACTACGGATTTATGGACTCACGCCCTATTCCGCCGTCGCCGCGCATATGAGGTGATTTGCCCGACGGGCAAATCACCTGAGATCGTGTCCAGCCCTCTCCGCAAAAATATTTCGCTTCGCCGTTTGCTAGAAACACCTTTAGTGATTCCGGCCATCCCGCCTCGCTGAGAGGGGCGTATCGCGATCGTCACGAACGTTGGGTGCGGGATGCGGTGGACGCGGGTGGCGGCGCAAGACGGGCGCCACCGAGGCGGACGGCGAAGTCGTGTGGTCCTGATATCCCGACGCTGATATCAAGTAAGCGACAATGCTACGCATTGCGCTGGCGATGGTGACAACAAGCCCGGCTCACCAGGGAGAGCGCGAAGGAAACCGTTAAAACCATTGCGCAGGGAAGGCCGGGCGCTTCCGGCGAACCTGTGGTGACTAACTTGCGTGTTTTCTATTTTTACACGCAAGGCTGCGGGTGCGCTTGGGCATCCGGCTTTCCCTGCGCCCTCACCCAAGAGGGGTTTCGTTCAAGCCTCGGGCGCCATCGCGCCGCGAGATCGCGTTTCGCTGCGCGTGGCTGTTTGACAAGTGAATAGGACAAAGACCCGCCTTGCCAGAGCCCATTCGGTTCTGATTGAATCAGAACCGGGCTCTAGTCTTTTGTTTTGACGCGTTTTCTTCACGCGAACCGGTTTCCACTTCGCTCGAAAACGCTTCAGGCTGCGTGAAGGCCGGTTGCCGCTCTCGTTATCGCCTACCGGAAGCCGCGGCCTTCGAGGGCGCGGTTTCCGGCATGAATATCATGGCACAGAGCCCGGCCGCCGTTGCCAACAGCAAGTACCAGGCGGGCGCCAGCGCGTTGCCGGTTACCTCGGTCAGCCAGGCGACGATGAGCTGAGCAGTGCCGCCGAATATCGCGATCGCAACCGCGTAGATGGTTGCGAAAGCGCCGCCGCGGATGTTCTTGGGCAAACCTTCGGCAAGGGCCACATAGAACGCGCTGTAGGGTATCGAACCGATCAGGGCCAACAGACCAAGGCCGCCAAGCAGTGCGAAGGAGTTGCGGCTGTCCACCACCCACAAGAAAACCGGATAGGTCAGCAGGAGTGCAGCGATCTGCGGCCATACCATGATCGGCCAGCGACCCGCACGATCGGCAAGCCAACCGCCCAGCAGCGCGGCGGCAACCCCGACACCATTGACGACAACCGTTGTCGCGAAAGCGAGCGGAGCATCCACGTGCAGGGTATGCTGCGCATAGGTCGTCATATATTGCGCCACGTAGGTGATGATCGTGCCGCTGGCGAGAATGACGAGCCCCAGACCCAACAGACGGGTGTTGCCGCGCAGTGTCTTTGCGGTCTCCTTGTTCTCAACCGCTATCGCCGGCGATTCAACGCGGTGCAGCGTTTCAGGCAAGCCGCGGCGCAACCACAATCCGAACGGCAGCGTGCCGGCACCGAGCAGAAAAGCGATACGCCAGCCATAGGTATCCAGCGCATCGGTTGTCATGGTCAGCGAGAGTATCTCGCCCACCAACGCTCCCGCCGTCGCCGCGATTTGCTGGCTGACAGGCTGCAATGAAACCACAAGGCCTCGACGCTCGACCGGGGCCGCCTCCATCAGGTAGGCGGTCGTCGGGCCGACCTCGCCTCCCAGCGAAAATCCCTGTGTCAGCCGCGCCAAAATAACGACGATGGGAGCAGCGACGCCGATCGAGTCATATGAAGGGGTAACGGCTAGCACGAGGATGGCGATACCCATCATCGCAAAACTGAGCGTCATCGCGGGCCGGCGTCCGACCCGGTCCGAATACGAGCCGATCACGATAGCCCCGATCGGTCTGGTGACGAAGCCGGCGCCGAAGGTCGCCAGCGAAAGCAGAAGACTGGCGAATTCGCTCTTGGTCGGGAAAAATGCGTGGCCGATTTGCGTCGCGAAGAAGCTGTAGGTGACGAAATCGTAGAACTCGAGCATGTTGCCGATGGTCGCGCCCAGAACGGCGCCGAAGGTCAGGCCTTCATCCTTTGCCTCGCTCGAGAGCGGCTGCGAGTTCGGGTGATCGGATGCTGATGCCATGGTCCGCTATCTTCCAAAGCTGGGCGACGCCGCGTGCTGTTTGTTGATAAATTGCCCTTGGTTGAAGCGCGCGATCAAGCCTTAGTTGCGATCCCGACTCTTTTGGCCGCACCGGCATCCCAAAGCTTGAAGCCTCCCTTGAAAGCATTGGCGTTGTTTCCCAGTCGCACGTTGCGAGGCAGGCGTCCGAGCTTTTCGGCATTTCCGCCCCCGAGAACGACGTAGTCGGGCTCCAACGCCGCGACGAGATGCTTGACGACGTCGGCGACCCTTCGCCTCCACTTCTTCTCACCCAGTCGTTCGAGACCGGCCGCGCCCACATAGTCCTCGAAGGTCCGGCCCTTGCGGTAAGGCAAATGGCCGAGCTCCATCGGCTCGAGGATGCCATCAATGATCATGGCGGAGCCCAGGCCCGTACCGAGCCCGAGGAACAGCATTCGCCCGCCTTCGTAGCTGCCGAGAGCTTGCATCAGCGCGTCGTTGACCACCTGCGTCGGGCGGCCAAATGCTTTGGCGAAATTAAAACCGACCCAGCCACGGCCGAGGTTATGCGGTTCGGCCAGGGGTCTGTTATGAGCGACCGGTCCGGGATATCCGATCGAAACGACGTCGTAAGACCAATCTGCTGTGAGAGCCTTGGCCTGCTTCACCATTTCTTTGGCTGACAGATGCGGCCCGGACACGAACTCACGCTTGGTGAGATCTTTGCTGTCCATGACCTTCACATGGGTGCCACCGACGTCCACCGCCAAAATGGCTTTTCGCGATAGCCGCTTTGCTGGTGCCCGCGTTGCTGACGGCTTTTTCATCGACGGCTATTTGTCTCGGCGCTGCGATCGGCGGTTCCGATGGAACTCCCGCACAGAAACGCAGCCGCTGCCGTTAGGTTGCGATGCCGATGAAACTTTCGATGCTGCGAGCACGGCAAGTCAGACGCGAAAATGACGGCGGCGGGCTTAAGCCTTCGCCTTGACCTTACGCTTCTTCTTTGTGTCGGCCGGAGCGGAAGCCTGGGTCTTTGCTTCCTCGACTTCCTTGGCTTGCCTCAAGGCGCGAAGGCGTTCCATGTTACGCCGCACCGCGACGGCCTTCTGCTCGACATCAATCATCGCGCGCACGCCCTCTTCCGCCGCCAACCGTTGTCGATTGACGCGCGCAAGGCTCTCTGGCGATTTTTCGGTCGGCTTCTTGTCGGCCATCGGGTCCAATTCTGCACAAGCAAAACCCGCTCAATCCAGAGATCGAGCGGGCACCACGCCATTTCAGTACATCCGTGAAATGGCCCTATCAGGTCAGGCCAGCGACAGATTCTCTGCGCTTACCTTGCCCCGCATCTTGTCGGTCTTGAGCTCGAAGTTGACCTTCTGCCCTTCGTTGAGGCCGGAAAGGCCCGCACGCTCAACCGCGCTGATGTGCACAAAAACGTCGTTTCCGCCGTCGTTGGGCTGAATAAAACCAAAGCCCTTCTGGCCGTTGAACCACTTTACTGTACCTGTCGTCATTTAACTTCTCCAAAGACAATCCGCACGACGATCGCGCGTTTCGAATTCAACTGGTCGAGGTCTTTGGGAAGGAGCCGGCAGGCGCATTCAAAAAGGCACAGCGGCTAATCGAATAAGCATAACTTATAGGACTTTGGG
>DATHPL010000272.1:0-2099 GCA_035483915.1 Bradyrhizobium sp. | reverse complement strand
GAGGAACGACAAAGTGTCGGTAAAATCGCTGGTTTTTGCTTGCCGCTGCATCACAACGGTCCTAGAAACATCATCGCGCCGAGCGTTTCGCGTCGGCCGCTTTTTTCAACCCAAAACCTGGAGCCGATAATGTCCTTCCTGTCTGCTGCGCTCGACCGTGTGAAGCCGTCCGCGACGATTGCGGTCACGGATAAAGCGCGCGAGCTGAAAGCGGCGGGACGCAATGTCATCGGCCTTGGCGCCGGCGAGCCGGACTTCGACACGCCCGCCAATGTCAAGCTGGCGGCGATCCACGCGATCGAGGCCGGCAAGACCAAGTATACGGCCGTCGACGGCATTCCCGAATTGAAGCAGGCGATCATCGCCAAGTTCGAGCGCGAGAACGGCCTTTCCTACAAGCCGAACCAGATCATCGTCGGTACCGGCGGCAAGCAGGTGCTCTACAATGCGCTGATGGCGACCATCAATCCCGGCGATGAGGTGATCATCCCGGCGCCTTATTGGGTGAGCTATCCGGAAATGGTGGCGCTGGCCGGCGGCGAATCTGTTCCGGTCGTATGCACGGCGGAGCATGGCTTCAAGCTGCAGCCCGATGCGTTGGAAAAGGCGATCACAGCGAAGACCAAGTGGATCATCCTTAACTCGCCGTCGAACCCGACCGGTGCGGCCTATACGCGCGCCGAACTCAAGGCGATCACCGACGTGCTGGTGAAGCATCCGCAGGTCTGGGTGATGACCGACGACATGTACGAGCACCTGGTCTATGACGACTTCGTGTTCGCTACGCCGGCCCAGGTCGAACCGAAACTGTACGAGCGCACGCTGACGGTGAACGGCGTCTCGAAAGCCTATTGCATGACGGGCTGGCGCATCGGCTACGCCGGCGGCCCGGCGCCGCTGATCAAGGCGATGTCGACGATCCAGTCACAGTCGACGTCGAACCCGTCGTCGATCGCGCAATGGGCCGCCGTCGAGGCGCTCAACGGTCCGCAGGATTTCATTCCGGCGAACAACAAGGTGTTCAAGGAGCGTCGCGACCTCGTGGTGTCGATGCTCAACCAGGCCAAGGGCATCAACTGTCCGCGGCCGGAAGGCGCCTTCTACGTTTATCCGTCCTGCGCCGGCACCATCGGCAAGACCTCGCCGTCGGGCAAGGTGATCGCCAACGATCAGGACTTCGTCACCGAGCTCTTGGAAACCGAAGGCGTCGCGGTGGTGCAGGGCTCGGCGTTCGGCTTGGGTCCGGCATTCCGCATCTCCTACGCCACCAAGACTTCCGACCTCGAAGATGCCTGCAAACGCATTCAGCGTTTTTGCGGCAATCTGCGCTGATATTTCTCAGCATCGGCTTCCGGTTCGCAAACCGCGCGAACCGGAATTAACCTTCCTTGCGATCCGCAAAATCTGGTCCCGCCTCGGAAGATATGCCATAGAGAACCGCGCGGCTTTAACGCGTATCCTGAAGAAGGTGCGCGCGTTCATTTGCATCACCTCTTTCTAGTCGGAGATTTCCCCATGCGTCGTTTGATCACCCTTGCCGGCATTGCCGCTACCATGCTGGTTGCGCCCTTCGCTGGCGCGAGCGCCCAGCAGCCGGAACGCGTCCAGGTTGGCGTGCTCGAATGCCGCGGCGGGGCCAGCATCGGCTTCATCGTCGGCTCGGTCACCAATCTCGGCTGCGTGCTGCGCATCAACGGTTTGCCGGAGGACCGCTACGTCGCGACCATCCGTAAAGTGGGTGTCGATCTCGGCATCACTGAGGAAACCGCGCTGGCCTGGGGCGTCTATGCCCCGGTGGCCCAGCTCGGCCCCGGCGATCTCTCCGGCAACTATGTCGGCGCGCAGGGCAGCGCGACAATCGGCGTGGGTGCAGGCGGTAACGTGCTGGTCGGCGGCTCCAACAATTCGATCGCGCTCCAGCCGCTCAGCCTGCAAGGCCAGGTCGGCTTGAGCGTCGCTGCCGGACTGGAAAGCCTGGAACTGCGTCCGGGACGGTAATTCTTTCTCTCCCTCGCCCCGCGCTTGCGGGGTGAGGTTGAAAATATCAACGGTGCACTGCGACAGATTTTCCTTCTTGCCAAAACGCAGACGGAGGAAGA
>DATHPL010000271.1:0-5713 GCA_035483915.1 Bradyrhizobium sp. | reverse complement strand
GAGAGCGCGAGTCTAATGCTTGCTTTCCTCCTGGCGCTCGCCGCCCTTGCGACCGGCGTCCACCGCAATTTCGGTGTTATGTTCCTTGCTTAGGTCCGGTACGTCGCGTCCGACGGTGCCGCCGGGTTTGACGCCGCGCTCACGCTCCTTCTGGAGATCGCCTTGTCCGCCGTGGGCTTGGCCGACCCTGCCGGCCATGTCACGCTGCGGCTTCTCGCGTCTCGATGCATGGGATTGTTCTCGATCTGCCATGATAAGGGCTCCGACCGGTTTCAGTTATCACCGTCACCTAGGCGACGACTCGATAAGAAAACCTTTTAGAAAAGGCGGGGTTCCAGAAAAATTCTGGGGACATTGATGATCGTAGATTAGAATTATTCTTTGCTTGGGGAGCGAGCCTTCAACCCAATCCCCAAGAGCAGTTCCCATTAGGAGCACATGCCTATATTTAACCAAATTGCTTCTCTGTGACACAATAAAGCCCTCAGCTCATGGGAACGGGTCACTGCGGTCAATTGTACGGCAAGTGATCACTCAAATAAGATCACGAGGAACGATCAATGAACAGACCCTCTCCTGAAAATCCCGATCGTCGGAGACATCGCCGTGAAAAGGCGATTATCGATCACCTGGTCGACCGCGTGTTCGACCCAAAAAGCACGGATAAACATCAGCAGCCGGCAACGACCGATAGCGGTGCTTCGGTCGAGGAACAGGTGCGTAAGGAATGGAATCCCAAGACGGACGGCGGTTTGCCAGTGTTCTGATCAAGTGGCAACAAACCGCGGATGCCCGATGAATGACCGTATAGGTTTCGGCGCGATCGATTAGTGTTTCAGGATCAGAGTAAATCCTTTTCGCGAACGTCTAAATGCTATGGAACCCTAAGGTTGGCTGAATGAAGATATGGAACCCTAAGGTTGACCAAGGTGTTTTAAAACCGTGAGGTGACACACGCCAACGAATTGACGTGGGGTGAAAGATGCGAAAGTTGATCCGAAGTTTGCTTCTGGGTGCGGCTTCGGTACTAGCTTTGGGTATCGGCGGCGCCGCTCTGAATTATGCGGCCGACGCAGGCAACCCGGTGGATGCAGCAACTATGCCGCCGGCCGCCCAAACTTCGGACAGTTCGCTGACTGGCGACGCTTTCCGGAAAGACGACATTCGCTGGGCGCAGGTCGAGCTTCGCGGTCAGGGACTCTACAAAGGGTCGCTTGATGGCATCCTGGGTCCCGAGACGAAGCAGGCCCTCTGTCAGTTCCAAAAGAACACCGGTCTGGGCTGGACAGCATCGCTCGATGCGCAAACCTGGGAAGCGCTCACCGCTGATCCCGGCATCGGCCAAGGATCCAGCATGCAGCCCGCTGCTGAGCGCACCGGAGGAAGCAATTCGGGCAGATAAAGCGCCGCAAAACCCACCGCATGTTGTGCTAAAATCGGCCGCTCGCCGAAACAAAACGCTGCTGAATTGGGGCCGTCCTGAAGCCGCTCACCTCAACCCTGATCGCCAGCCATGCAAACGCCAGCATTAGGGCTATGCGGTCATCAGCTACTTGCTCATAGTCGACAGGCTGGTCCGCCTTCATGGGCTCGCCCAGTGCGTCGATAAACACCCGCACCTTTCCCGGAAATCGAGTTCATACCGTGTTGTTGCTGTGGCGCTGTGAAGCTTGTGGGCAGCCGCCGACCTGTGGGCAAGGTGAGGAGAAAACGCAGGACGTTTTCCCCGGCTTGTCCCGGCGGCTGATGAGGAAGCTCGGGCTGTGGGCGGTCAGGCCGAAGCGGAACACCAGCCTCTGAGAGGCGGGCGATGATTGCGCCGGAAGCGGGGCTGTCCGTAAGCCCATAGGGGACCGCGCTTGCGCGGTCAGGCGGGGACCGGCACAGCCGACTGTCCCCAAATTCACAGCTCCTCGGCATGGCGTCAGGCGGCCCGTGCCGTCGCCGTCGATTGGCCGAGGTAAGCCTCGTCCGGTGTCCGCCAGCCGAGCGCTTGATACGGGCGCCGCAGATTATACCAGTCGAAGAACTCGCCAAGGCTGCGCTTCTGTTCGATGCCGTTGGCTGCCGGGCGCAAGTAGACCCACTCATGCTTTTTCACGGTCCACCACAAGCGCTCGACGAAGATGTTGTCGTGGAAGCGCCCGCGGCCATCCATGCTGATCTCGATCCGGTGGTCGCGCAGCATCTTGGTGAACTCGTCGCTGGTGAATTGCGCGCCTTGATTGGCTGCCGTAGACCGGATGGTCGGTGAAAATGCGGTCGAGCCGCTCCAGAGGCGCAGCATGAGCGCCGTCACCCTTCACCGCAACGATCCGGCCCGCAGGATGCGGCGCTTCTATCTGACCGCGGCGCGTTGCACCGGCAGGAGCAGGGATCCGATCCGCTCCGTCCAAACGTCCGATCCGCTCCGTCCAATATGGCGTGAAGCCCGACCTGTTCGGGCAATCGTGCCTAAAATCAATCAGGTGATCCGGAACGGGCTTGGGGCGAGTGCCTCTCGATCACCTGGCCCGTTTCGCGATCCACGATTTCGGCCCCTTTTCCCGCCTGTGCGGTGGCCCGCACAGCCCATTGCGCTTCGACCAGCAGATGCGTGCTTACCAGCCGCCTGCCTTGCACGCGAATCTCGAATACGGCGTTCGTTGGCGGTGACGGCGACATGCTATCGGACTGGCCGCCGTATGAACCGTTCGGGCGGTAAATTTGCTCTGATTTCGAAGGGCCGATCGCGCAGGCTGCGAGGCAATTTCCGTTCCCTCCTTCGCTTTTAAGGTAACACTCGCTTGGGTACGGCTGTTCCGGGCGGCGGAACGCCAGGACGACGACCAGTCGCATCGTTCGCAGCCGTCAGCGATAATGGGGCCGCACCGGCAGCCCCGGAACAGGTGCAGATTGGCCTACCCCCTACCGAGCGCGAGGCCCACGGTGATCCGGGCGAGCTGGTCGGGGGAGTAGCGCACCGTCAGCGGGATCGACAGGCGGCGTTTGTCGCTGCCGCTCCGTTTGCGGGGTAGCTCGGTATCCTCCTGCTCCATGCCGGCCATCCTCCCCGCCCCTTACTGGGGGTGCACGGGGGGCTTGTCCCCCCTGCCAAGACGCGCGGTGCGGAGCTCCGCGCATGGCTTGCAGCTATTCCTTTATTCTGACTCCGATAATAATATACCAACAATTAAGCTTCTATCAACGGCAGCCTAACAAAATATTCAAGTCAATAACCTGGATACTCCCAGCATTTTTCCGACATCATTTGACGACAACACTCCGCCAAAGGCTCATCCCGTTGTCCCAGGTTAATCAACATCTAGGGTCGCTGGCGGCCGCGCGTCGACAGCCTTCTGGAATTCAACGCCATCGCTTACCTTCTGACCACCGAGTGGAGCGACATATCCGGACAAATATATCGATGTCAACAAGCGTAGTGAACGCTTGGCGCGAACCGGTCGCCGCTTTGTTTGCGCAGCACACCGCTTTGAAGCCGAAAATGATGGAGCGGGTGACCTTTATATCCGGGGCGGCCTATGTAGAACCGCTTGACGCAACGGAGAGGAGAGAGATGAATCTCAGCCTATAAGGCTGCCCTCCTGCCCACACACAGGGGTTCAACGTCGACCAAAATAGGTCAATGTCGGGAGATATGCCTGTGCCACCTGCGGCGACGTCGTCAGGACCGCGAAGGTATTGGGTGCGAAACTGAAATCGGCCTCGGGATAGCCGAACTCCCAGCCGAACGTGCCGGCGACACGCACCGCGCCGTCGCCTGCAGCGACAACGTCGGTCAGCCGACGCTTCCAGGGTTGACGCGAGAAACCCAGACCCTTGCTCTCCTGATCGCATCGGAGCGATCGGTCGGCGCAAGCCGCCGCCGGCGGCTGGAATTCGTTGACGATCAATCCGCCTCATCTCAGAGTGAGAACGCGTTCTACCGGCCAGGCACTCAGGTGAGCAACCAAGACAGAGATTTTCGTCCGGCGCGTCGCCGCGCCTTCGCCGACGACAACTACGAAGCGCCCGGGAGCAATTTCGGATCGGCGCCGGAATTCAGCGTCCAGCGGTTTGACCCGCCTTCCGGGCCCTCGATCCAGGCCGTCGTCAAATGGTACAATCCAGACAAAAGTTTTGGCTTCGTACAGCTTGCCGATGGGTCCGGTGATGCCTTCCTGCATGTGAGTGTGGTCGAGCGCAGCGGCCACGGTAGCTTTCCGCCGGGCGCGACGCTCGAGGTCCGCGCCGGTCCCGGTGCCAAGGGCCTGCAGGTGACCGAAATCCTGAGTGTCGACAGCAGCACTGCGCCGCAAGAAATGCCCAGACGCGGACGGTCGGAGCGGCCGATCTATCCCTCGGCCAACCAAGCCGTCGTCGAAGAGAACGGCACGGTCAAGTGGTACAACGCCGTGAGGGGATTTGGCTTCATCGGACCAGATCGGGGCGGCAAGGATATCTTCGTGCACGCGACGGTGCTCAACCGTGCGGGCATCGCCGACCTGGCCGAGGGCCAGCGCGTTGCGGTCGACGTGGTCGACGGCAGGAAGGGCCCGGAGGCAGCCAGCTTACGCCTGATCTGAAGACCGCGCCAATCTCCTCTCCGCAGCGATGTATCCACGGCCGTAATGTTCATCTTATGTTCTACGATGGCAAGGCTGATCGAGCAAGCCCCATGCGGGTCCTCTTGATAAGAAGCGATCGAGCCGCAGTACGCGGCCTCTGGCATTGTTAAACGTGCGGCCGTAGAGCGTGCCGCGGTGTCGCGCGCCGTGTTTCTGCCATTGCCAGCATATCGAGCGCACTGGCCTTTTGTGGCTGGCGGCTGAGATTTTCGCCGATATTGCGCCACACATCCGCTTCACGGATGTCCGGTATCTGCCCGAGCATCGAGCGGCTGGCGAGCTGGCGTCTTTCCGAGGCTTCATCGACGACGATCCAGGTGGTGCGCTCGTGGCGGCTGGCCGCGGTGTAGGCTGTGAAGCCGTGGATCGCTTGCGATCCGGCCGGCATGGCATGGATGTGCTCAGTTGCGGTGCTGCCTTGCGCGGTATCGACGGTCGTCGCATAGCCATAGGTCAGGCGTAGGGGAGCTGCCTGATGGGCTTGTATCTTCCGCCATGCGACCAGGCCCTCGGCACCGATATGGTTGCGCACGATCATGCCCTGATCGGTCAGTTCGCGAATTGTCACGACGTCGCCATTGCTGCCGAGGACGCTCTTGCGGCCAGGCACCGTGGCATCGTGAACGCGATCGAAGAGGCGCACGCGGTCGCCGACGGCGAGAGGCAATTTGTAGGTCTCGCCGATGCGGTCTGTTGCATCCAAGACGGTCGCGTCGGGTCCAAGCCGGCCCGCGCGTCGCAATTCGGTACGAATAGCAGCACCGATCTCGCGCGCGTCGGCGTTCGTCGGCGCCGAGACCGTCAGCGTGAACTCAGGATCGGCGTGGTTAGCCTCGATCCGCTCGCGCCATAGCTGGGCCACCCGCTGCACCGTTGATTGCCGTCCGCCGGCGACCAATTCAGCGGTGCCGTCCTGCTGCTTCATCTCAAGGGCTTCGGCGGCTTTGCCGGCGCGGAACAGGCTAGTGATTTCGCGCTCGCGCTCGGTCTTCTGGCGGATCGAGGTCAGGATTTGAGGAATGGCGTCCTCGCCAAGGGCGTTGCGCAAAAGATCGATGACGGGTCCGGCTTCGATCGACTGGCATTGCTTGGGATCGCCGACCATG
>DATHPL010000270.1:0-5052 GCA_035483915.1 Bradyrhizobium sp. | reverse complement strand
CAGCCCGACGTTGCTCACTCGCCCGATGAGGCTCATCCGAAACTGTTTCAGGTCGGCTGCGTCGGGCGTATCACCCAGCTCGCCGAATCCGGCGACGGCCGCTACATCCTCGAACTCACGGGCATCGCCCGCTTCAAGGTGATCGCGGAGCAAACCGCGCTGACGCTATATCGGCAGTGCAAGGTCGACTACTTCCCCTATCGCGACGATTTCACGGCGCGCAAAGGCGAGCAGGCCGTCGATCGCGAGGCGCTTCTGAAAGCCCTGACGGAATTTCTGGAGGCCAACAACCTCAAGGTCGACTGGGAAGGCATCGAAAATGCGCCCAACGAAGCGCTGGTCAACGCACTGGCGATGATGTCGCCCTATGGGGCGCCGGAAAAACAGGCGATGCTGGAAGCGCCCGATCTCAAGACCCGCGCCGAAATCCTGATCGCGGTGACTGAGATGGACCTCGCCAAGAAGCGCACCAGCAGCGACACCGGTTTGCAGTAGTGGGGCTTGGCTGCTCTAATTTTTAGTTTGACGCGTTTTCTTCACGCGAACCGGTACCCACCCACGGATCAAGTCCGAGGGCATGCTTCGCTCGAAAACGCCCTAGCCCGCGCCGAGCGCGACGGCGACGTTGTAGGTGACGAGGCTCGCTGCATACGCCAGCACAAACATATAAAGAAACGTGATCGCCATCCATTTCGTGCCGCCGGTCTCGCGCCGGATCACGGCAAGCGTGGAAGCGCATTGCGGCGCAAAGATATACCAGGCCAGCAGCGATAGCGCCGTCGCCAGGCTCCATTTGGTGGCGAGCACCTGCCCGATCTGATCGGCCGCTTCCTTGCCGCCTTCGATCGCATAGACCGTGCCAAGGGCTGCGACCGCGACTTCCCGCGCGGCCATGCCTGGAATCAACGCGACCACGATTTGCCAGTTGAAGCCGAGTGGCGCGAACAGCGGTGCCAAAGCGTGGCCGATGATCGCAGCGAGGCTATAGTTGATCGCAGGCCCTTCTGCGCCGGCAGGCGGTTGCGGAAACGATGCCAGAAACCAGATCAGCACCATCATCGAAAAGATCGTGGTGCCGGCCCGCTGCAGGAACATCTTCGCCCGCGTATAGATGCCGATGGCGATGCTGTTGAGGCGTGGCAGTTTGTAATCAGGCAATTCAAGCATGAACGGCGCCGGCGCATAATCGCGCAGCATGAAAAACTTGATCAGGAAGGACACGCCTAACGCGCTGCCGATGCCGGCCGCATAGAGGCCGAACATCACGAGGCCCCTGAGATTGACCCAGCCCCAAACCTGTTCGTCGGGAATGAAAGCGGAGATGATCAAGGTGTACACGGGAATTCGTGCCGAGCAGGTCATCAGCGGCGCAATCAGAATTGTCGTCAGACGGTCGCGGCGATTGTCGATGACGCGTGTCGCCATGATGCCGGGAATCGCGCAGGCAAAGCTTGAAAGCAGGGGAATAAAGGCACGGCCGTGCAATCCGGCGCCGCCCATGATGCGGTCCATCAGGAAAGCCGCGCGCGCCATGTAGCCGAAGTCTTCGAGCAGCAGGATAAACAGGAAGATGATGATGATCTGCGGCAGGAACACGATGACGCTGCCGACGCCGGAGATCGCGCCGTTCTGCAGGAAGCTTTGCAACAGCCCCGCGGGCAGCGTGTCGTGCACGAATTGACCGAGCGCCGCGAACGCATCCGACAGAAGCTCCATCAGCGGCTGCGCCCAGGCGAACACCGCCTGGAACATGACGAACAGCACCAGAGCGAGAATCGCAAGTCCGGCCACCGGATGCAGCACCACGGCGTCGATCCGGGCCGTCCAGGTATCGGGTTTGGCCGGGAGACTGACGGTTGCCCCGATAATCCGGTCGGCTTCGCGCTGGGTCGCGCGCAACTCGGCAACCGAGAGTGGCCGCCAGAGATTTTGCTGCGGCGGAGCCGGTGGCTGTAGCGCGATTTCATCGGTCCTGCGCAACAACTCGGCGATGCCGCTCTTGCGCACCGCAATCGACGTCACCACGGGAACGCCCAGCATCTCGGACATCCGCGGGGCGTCGACGGTCACGCCGCGCCTGGTCGCGATGTCGAACATGTTCAGCACCAGCATCAACGGCCGGCCGGTCCGCTTGAGTTCGAGCAGCAGGCGGATCGTCAGCCGCAGATTGGTGGAATCCGCCACGCACAGGATAAGATCCGGAGGCGCTTCGCCGGCGGCCCGGCCCAGGACGAAATCCCGGGTGATTTCCTCGTCAGGGCTGCGGCCGCGCAGCGAATAGGTGCCGGGCAGGTCAACCACCGAGGCCTGCCGGCCGAGCGGGGTGACGAAGAAGCCTTCCTTGCGCTCGACGGTGACGCCGGGATAATTCGCGACCTTCTGCCGGCTGCCCGTCAGCGCATTGAATAGCGAAGTCTTGCCGCTATTGGGCGTGCCCACCAGGGCGAGATGCATTAGCGGTGCTTCCATGACGCCGTAGCCTTATTAGACGACTACTACGGCCATCGCCTCGCGCCGCCGCACCGCGACCGTGACGTTCTCGATGCGAACGGCAATCGGGTCACGCCCGATAATGCCCTCGTGGAGCACCTCCACCCTGGCTCCCTCGACAAAGCCGAGCTCGATCAGGCGGCTTTCGAGTTCGATCGCGGGAAGCGAAGAGCTTCCCTCGTCCGCGTCAAGATGATGGATCACGCCGGAGTAGCCACGTTTGGCCAGGCCAAGCCGCATCTGCGGCGCCGTATTGTTTTGATCAGTCGTCATGGTCTGTATTTTCAACCGCAGGCGCACAGGTCAAGCGCCGCTGCCTGAAATCCGATTACCTTAGAGCGATTTTAAAATTACCAAGTGATTCCAGGGGCTGCGGCGCGTCCCCGCCTTACGCTCATTCCCGCGCACCGTGATGAACTATTCGTGAGACCGGGCGCGCTTCGGCGAATGTGGACGACGGCGATATTGCGGCGCGGTGCGGACGACGGCTCGGTTCGCAACTTTTCGCGGGCATGGTGAATCCTTCTGCTCAAACCCGATTGCCTCCTTCGTCCGTCTTCCCGGCCCGGGAGGCTGACGCGACGGCTCGCCGCTTTGATCGGCAAATCGAGCCGATATTCGAACCGGACGCCGGAGGCGTCGGCGCGCACCGCCAAAGACAATAACCTTGCGTTCACCATGCGGACAAATCCGCCAACGGTCTTGCGCAAACGCCCCAACCTTCAAGCTCGCTTATACCTTTACCGCTTAGTCATCCTTGGAAGTGAGGCTTCTTCGAAGACCATCCAGTATCCTTTTGCGTAACAGTAGATCGCGCGTATGAACATCGCCCGCATTGTCGTCCTAGCTATCGCCCTCAGCGCCGGTGGCGTCGCCGCCTATCTTGCCAGCGGGACCGACAGCAAGGCGCCCGCTCCCGCCGCGCCCGTCGCGCAGCTTCCGACGGCCGACATCCTGGTCGCCAAATCCGACATCAATCTTGGCCAAACGCTGACGGCCAATGACATGATCTGGCAGAGTTGGCCGGCGTCAACGGCGAGCGGCAGCTTCATCCGCCGTAGCGATCGTCCGGACGCCACGAACCAGGTCGCGGGTTCGATCGCGCGCGCCCCCTTCGTGGCCGGCGAGCCGATCCGGGAAGCGAAGCTGGTGAAAGCCGACGGCTCCGGCTTCATGGCTGCGATCCTGCAGAGCGGATATCGCGCGGTATCGACGGAAATTTCCGCAGAGACCGGCGCGGCCGGATTCATTCTGCCCAACGACCACGTCGACGTCCTGATGACGCGACGCCTGAAGGATCCGGCGAATCCAGCCGCTCCTGACCTCGTCGTTACGAACATCGTTCTGGCCAATATTCGCGTGCTGGCGATCGATCAGGCACCGAAGGAAAAAGAAGGCACCAACAACGTCATCGGCCGCACCGTCACGCTTGAGTTGAAGCCGGAGCAGACGGCCACGCTCGCCTCATCGCGGCAGGCCGGAACCCTGTCGCTCGCATTGCGCAGCATCGCCGACGTCAACCAGGTGACGGTCAGCTCCAACGATTCGACCCAGCGCCCCGGCATCAACGTGGTCCGCTATGGCGTCAACAATCCAGGCGCCGCGGCAGCGAAGTGACCAGAAGGGCGCCAATGACCAGAAGGACAAAGAACATGGCTCGCAGGGGAAGCCGGACGTCACTCCGAATCCTACTCATCAGCGCCTTGTCGTTTTCGGCGGCCGCGCTGGCACCGATTTCCGGTTTTGCGCCAGCCACGGCGGCCGAGAGCGAAGCAGCGCCCGCGACCACCTCAAGCATCCCCAGCGTTGCGCCGAAAACCCGCTTTCTTTCGCTTGGTGTCGGCAAATCATCGATCATCGACCTGCCCCGCGACGTCAAGGACGTGCTGGTGGCCGACCCGAAGATCGCAAACGCCGTCATCCGCTCGCCGCAGCGCGCCTACATCATCGGCTCGGCCGTCGGTCAGACCAACGTCGTGTTCTTTGATGCGGACGGTCAGCAGATCGCCGCCTATGACATCGCAATCAAACGCGACCTCAACGGCGTTCGCGCCGCGTTGAAGCAGTTATTGCCGGCCGCCTCCATCCAGGCCGAGGGCGTTGGCGAGGGTGTGATGCTGACCGGATCGGTGTCCACCCCGATCGAAGCGCAGCAGGCCGGCGAGGTTGTCGCCCGTCTGGTGGGCGGCGCGGAGAAGGTCGTCAATTCCATCGTGGTTCGCGGCCACGATCAGGTGATGCTGAAGGTCGCCGTTGCCGAAGTCCAGCGCAGCATCATCAAGCAATTGGGCATCGATCTCAGCGCCAACATGAACTACGGCACGGCGGTGGTGAATTTCAACAATGCCAACCCGTTTACGGCAAATGGCGGACCGCTCACCAGCAATTCGCTGGTCGCCTCGGCGGTCAACAAGGCTGGTCTGCCGACGGTCACAGCGACCTTGCGCGCGATGGAAAGCGCCGGCGTGGTTCGCACCCTCGCCGAGCCGAATCTGACGGCCATTTCCGGCGAAGCCGCAACCTTCATCGTCGGCGGCGAATTTCCTTTCCCGACTGGAGTGA
>DATHPL010000269.1:0-8182 GCA_035483915.1 Bradyrhizobium sp. | reverse complement strand
CCGGCCGAGGTCAACCCCTTGCTGAGTTCTTCGAGCTTGAACGAAATCAGGCTCGATGAACTCGTCACCGCGACGTCGATCGCACCGGTTTGCATCGAGATATAGATTTCGTTCGAAGGCATGTTGCTGGTCGTCCCGCCTGCGCCCTTGAACATCATGTCCATCTCGCGGCTGCCGCCCCTGATCTTCAAACCCTTGACGTCAGCGGGCTTGACGACCGGCTTAGCCCGCGAAGCGATGCCGCCCGACTGCCACATCCAGGTGATGAGCTTGACGCCCTTGTTCTCCAGAATCGTCGTCAGCTCCTTGCCGATCGGTGCCGTCTTCCAGCGATAGGCCTGCTCGTAACTGGTAACGACGGCCGGCATGAACGTAATGTTCAACTCGGGAATCTCCCCGCCGGAATAAGTTGTCGGATAAAGACTGAGGTCGAGCGCTCCCTTCTTCAGCGCATCGAATTGCGCGAACGTCTTCATCAGCGACGAATTTGGATAAATATCGAACTTCAACGCACCTTCAGTGCGCTTCTCGACGCCTTCGGCGAACTTCTTGCACAGCCGGTCCCGGAAATCTCCGCCGTCAGGACCAGACCCCGGAAACTGGTGCGAGATCTTGAGCGTCCGGGTATCGGCTCGCGCCGTCCCGTGCAGGCCCAGCAACGCCGGCGCCGCCATTGCTCCCAACGCCGCACGGCGGGTCAGTCCCTTTGCCATCTCATCCTCCCGTTTATTGGTATTCTTTTATTGAGCCCTACCGCTAGTTTGCGCGGTGGGCCGGAGACAGTTTCGGCAGACCTAGGTTTTCGCGCAAGGTGTTTCCTTCATAATCCCGCCGAAACAGGCCCCGGCGCTGTAACTCCGGGACTACCAGCCGCACGAAGTCGTCGTAGGTGCCGGGCACTTGCGTCGCCGCTACCACAAAACCGTCGCACGCCCCTCCCGAGAACCACTCTTCGAGGCCGTCGGCGATCTGCTTCGCGGAGCCCACGAAATTCGGGAACTCGCGCAGCGTCGCCCGGCCGCTGAACTGAACGAAGTCACGCACCGTCGGGTTGGGTTTGCCGCTGAGGTGTACGACGCGGTCACGGACCGCTTGCAGGCCGCTGATCGCAGCGAGTTCTTCGGGCGAAAACGGTTCATCCATGGCCTTGGTCGCAAAATCGTAATTCAAAACCTCAGACAGAAGCGCGAGCGTGTCGATCGGCTTTGCCAAGCGATCGATTTCCGCAAACCGGTCTTCGGCCTCGGCTTGTGTTTCGGCCACGATCGGATAAATCGCCGGCGCGATGCTGATGTCCTTGCCTTGCTCGGTGAGCGACCGCTTGAACTCGACGTATTGGCGCTTGGCCACCGTCAGATTGGGATAGATCACGAACAGCAGTTCGCCCCATCGGGTGGCGAAGGCCTTGCCGCGGCCGCTCTGGCCGGCCTGAATGATGATCGGGCGTCCTTGCGGCGAACGCGGAACGGTAAACGGCCCGCGGGACGTGAAGAACTTGCCCTTGTGGTCGAGCCGATGAACCTTGGCGGGATCGGCAAAAAGGCCGGTCTCGCGATCGAACAGGATGGCGTCCTCTTCCCAGCTGTCCCAGTGGCCGAGAACGACTTCCATGAACTCGTCGGCCCGGTCGTAGCGCAGATCGTGGCCGAGATGCTTGGTCGCTCCGAAATTCGCGGCTTCCGAGTCGTTCAGCGACGTCACGACGTTCCAGGCCATTCGCCCGTTCAGGAGCAGATCGAGCGTCGCAAAGACACGCGCGACATGAAACGGCTCGTAGTAGGTGGTCGAGTACGTCACCCCGATCCCCAACTTCTCGGTCGCCAACCCCATCACCAAAGCGCATGACACCGGATCGAGCTTCGCCGCACGAATGCCGTAGCGGACCGTGTCCTGAAAATCGTCGGCGTATTTGTCGGGAATGGCGAGGCGATCGTCGAAGAAGGCGAGGTGAAACTTGCCGGCCTCCAGCGTCCGGCCGATCCCTTCGTAATATTCCCGCGAGCCGAAGTTCGGTTGCGAAAGCCGGTGCCGCCAGGAAGCCGGGTAATTCGAACAATTCTGAGCCTGCATGAAACCGATCAGTTTCATCTGACGCATGGTCGTATCTCTTTTCCGAATTGGCGCCGTCGCGCTCAGATATGGCCCGCGCACGCTTTGCCGCGTCGGACTGCCCCGGCCAGGCCGCGACGATGCTAGTGTGGCGCCACTATGCTTTCCAACAAGATTATCTTAAGAATTGATCTGTTTTTCGAAACAATGGTTGCGCGACATGGCTCAGGTCAATTTCAAGGTCAATCTCAAGCTTCTTCATATGTTCGTTGCGGTGGCCGAAAACCGCAGCTTTCGAATGGCGGCGGAGCAGCTCAATCGCTCGCAGTCGGCCGTGAGCATGCAGATCAAGCAGCTTGAGGAGCAGGTCGGGGTCGCGATCTTTCATCGCACGACACGACGCGTCGAACTGACGTCCGAAGGCGAACGGCTCCTTGCCCATGCCCGGCGGGCGTTGGACGAATGGGACAACGGTTTACGCCAGATCCGCGACGTGGTCGACATTCAACGAGGCACTTTATCGATCGGCTGCGTGCCGACGGTTGCAGCGACCATTCTTCCAAAAGCGCTGTCGGCCTTTCGAAACGCTTACCCCGGCATCAACCTCAACCTTCGCGAGCTGGCGACGCACGATCTCCTGGAAAGCATCCGGCGGCGGGAAATCGATTTCGGCATCGGCCCCGCGGTCGAAGGCTCGGTGGAATTTCAATTCGACCAGCTGTTCACTGAACCGATCTTCGCGTTGACCTCAAAAGCCTATCCGCTGCCGAAACGCCGGACGATCGATCTCGCCGACCTCTGTGCCTATCCGGTCCTGATCAACTCGAAATCCGCCGAACTGCGCAAGGTGCTTGACCGGGCGCTGCTGGCCCGCGGCCTGAGCATGGACATCAAGTTTGATGTCCTGCACACCCATACCTTGATTGCCTTCGTGGTCGCGGGCATGGGCGTGGGTATTCTGCCGAAGATCGCGTTGCCGAAATTCCGTGGCTCAACCATGCAGGCGCTTCCGATCGCCAATCCCACGCTGGTACGCTCTGTCAGCATCATATCGCTGCGGGGTCAGTCGTTCTCCCCGGCCGCCAAGGAACTGACGAAAGCCGTCTACAAGAATTTGCGGACACAAGCTTGACTCTTGTCACAACGATCTGGAATCCGCCTTTGAAGATTCCGCGATACGCAAGATCAGCGATATCGCGCCCACGACCGGCGGCACGACAAAACACCAGACGTTCAGGCGCGTATAGAGCAGCGCCGCTACGCCGCAACCGATCGCGAAGACGACGACATTGGTCGCCATCTGGACCAGCCGCGCCGGCGGCGCTTTAGCGCCCTCTCGCGGATAGATCTTGTCGGCAATGTCGAGCATCACCTGCGTGGTCGTGCCGGTCATCAACGTCGAGGGCGGCGAACTCGCCAGATGGACGCGATGCACCGCATTCTGGATCGCCATGGCCGCAACCAGCACCATGCCGGTTAAGATCGCCTGCCAGTTGTCGCCGTCGTGAAACGGCCCGAAATGAATCGCGAGCCCCGCGCCCGCGACCAGCAGCAGGACTTTTATGGCGAGGAGCGGCACGAAAGGATGCGCGGAACGGTGCGACAGCAGCGTGCCGAACCACCGCGACGCGATCACCACCGCGCAGAACACCGGCAGGGCCAGCAGTTTCGCCAGCGCGCCGGACGTGCCGAGCGCGAGCGAAGCACCCAGCGTGACGAAATTGCCGGTGACGTGCGCGGTGAAGAGGCCCTGCAACGCCAGAAAGCCGGCGGTGTCGACGAAGCCTGCATTGAAGCTCAAGACCAGAGGCAGCAGGCGAGACGGCACGGAGGGCATGATCGGATGTCCGATAGACGGGGATAATGAAACCCCGCCAAGTCTATCGATCAACCGCGCGCATGGCTACGTTCACATGGCTACGTTCGGCCGCACCTCGGTCGGCTAGCCCTTGATGAAGGCCAGCAGGTCGGCATTGATCGTCGCGGCTTCTGTGGTCGGCATACCGTGCGGAAAGCCCTTGTACGTCTTCAGCGTGCCGTTCTTCAGAAGCTTCGCCGACAATGGACCGGACGCGACATAGGGAACGATTTGATCGTCTTCGCTGTGCATCACCAGCACCGGGACGCTGATCTTCTTCAGGTCCTCGGTGAAATCGGTCTGCGAGAACGCGACGATGCCGTCGTAATGCGCTTTCGCGCCGCCCGTCATGCCCTGCCGCCACCAGTTCTCGATCACGGCCTCCGACGGCTTGGCGCCCGGCCGGTTGTAGCCATAGAACGGACCCGAGGCGACGTCGCGATAGAATTGCGAGCGATTGGCCGCGAGCGCGCTCTGAAATCCGTCGAAAACTTCCTTGGGAAGACCATTTGGATTGGCTGGCGTCTTCACCATCAAGGGCGGCACCGCAGAGATAATGGCCGCCTTCGTCACCCTGCCCTCACCGTGCCGCGCCAGATAATGCACGACCTCGCCGCCGCCGGTGGAATGGCCGACATGGATCGCTTCCTCCAGATCGAGATATGTCGTCACGGCCGCAAGATCGTCCGCATAATGATCCATGTCGTGGCCGTCGCCGGTCTGGCTGGAGCGGCCATGACCGCGGCGATCATGCGCGATGACGCGATAGCCGTGATTGAGGAAGAACAGCAGCTGCGCGTCCCAGTCGTCCGACGACAGTGGCCAGCCATGGCTGAACACGATCGGCCGGCCCTTGCCCCAATCCTTGTAAAAGATGTCGACCTTATCTTTTGTGGTGATGACGGGCATGTGCTTGCTCCAATGCTTGATCAAACACGGATACTATACGAGCGCCTGTACGTCTTTTTGATGATATGAAGGTTTTTAATCAAACCGGTGAAAGTGATGGATCGGGCCATGGCCGTGTCCGATGCCCAGACGGTCGGCTGCTTCGATTGCTGCGGTGATCCACGTCTTGGCGCCGCGCACGGCTTGCTCCAGCGTTTCGCCATTGGCGAGGCCGGCGGCAATCGCCGATGACAGCGAGCAACCGGTGCCGTGGGTGTTCTTGGTCGCTATGCGCGGCGCCGGTAACGCGATGATGTCACCGCTGGAGAAAAGATAGTCGATGCTTTCACGGCCCTGCCCGTGACCGCCCTTGATCAACACGGCCCGCGCACCTTTTGCGAGCAGCCGTTGGCCCTGGCTGGCGATGGCAGCTTCATCCGATGCAACGCCCTCTTCCAGAAGCGCCGCGGCCTCCGGCAGATTCGGCGTGATCAATGAGGCCAACGGAAAGAGATCATCGCGCAGGCGCTTGACCGCATCGGCGGACAACAGCCGGTCGCCGGAAGTTGCCACCATCACGGGATCGAGCACGACGTGTTTTGGTGCCTTGCGCAACAGCGCGGCGGCAATTGCCCCGATGGTTGAAAGCTGCGCCACCATGCCGATCTTGACCGCGGCGACGTCGAGGTCGTCGAACACGGCATCGAGCTGCGCGGTCACGAAGTCCGCAGGCACCTCGTGGATGCCGCTCACCCCGCGCGTGTTCTGCGCCGTGAGCGCCGTGATCACGGATGCGCCATAGACGCCGAATGCCGCAAAAGTCTTCAGGTCGGCCTGAATACCGGCGCCACCGGAGGAATCCGAACCTGCAATGGTGAGCGCGACGGGGACGGCCATATCCACTCCAAATGACGTAAAGACGCTAACGCGGCATGCTGTTGCCAGCAAGGTTTGCGACGTTATATTGCGTCAAGATAAGCCCCTCGGAGACGACAGCGATGGTCCCCTTTTTCATCCAGATCAAATGCAAGCTTGGCCAGTCCTATGTCGTCGCCAACGCGCTGGCGGAGGCCGAGATCGCCTCGGAGATCTACTCGACCGCGGGCCACTTCGATCTTCTCGTCAAATTCTATGTCGATGAGGGCACCGATATCGGCCACTTCGTGAACGAAAAGGTGCAGGTGATTCCGGGTATCCAGGACACCCACACCATCATCACGTTCAAGGCGTTCGGCGGCGCTTAGGCATAGCCGTCCGGTAGGACGGCGTCGCTTCCGCTCGCCTATGGTTCGCCGGCCAGCGCGAGCGCGCCTTCGATGGCGCTCTCCAGCAGCTCGTCGGAAAACTTCCTGTCGTTGACCGCTCGCGCCAGCTGTAGAGCACCGACCATCATTCCGTAGATCGCCATCGCCTTGCGCCGTCGCTCCGCAGCCGAGCCCGTGCGAAGCTGGGCTGCGATCAGCGAAATGATTTGCCCGGCTTTTCCGGTAAAAACGTCCCGCGTCCCCTCGGGGTGCCGTGCAATCTCGGCAACCAGGGCCGCCGTCGGACAGCCCGCTCCCGCATTATCGCGGTGCCGGGTCCCGAGATAGTCGCGCACGCTTTTCTCCAGACCGGCGTTGGCCTTGAGATTGCCGGCAAGCCCGCGCTCGCGCCGGTCGAGCGCATCAGCGAGAACCGCGCGGACCAGATCCTCCTTGGACTCGAAGTGCGCGTAGAACGCACCGTTGGTCAGGCCCGCGGCGGACATGATGCCGGCAAGACCTGCCGCCGCGACGCCGTTCTCGCGGAATTGCCTGGAGGCCACATCGACGATGTGCTGGCGCGTCGCTTCCTTGTGTCCCTTTTCGTAGCGCATTCGCGGCCTCGCGTTTTCTAACTGGCAAACATAACCACGGATTCGTGATTGCGCATCAATTGACTTACGGTCATAATAACAGCGTATGATCATAATGCAATAAATAGACGCCGCCGGCATCGCTGGCAGGAACCGCGGGAATCACGATGGCAGCCCAAAAAGCGACGGCGACGGCCCTCAGCAAAGTCGAATTTGAGGCGCCGCCCGCCGCAACCGCAGCGCGTCCCGCCCCGGTCGCCGCCCTTGATAGAGCCAATGACAGGGGCCAATCAGCGCGCGCGGCCCTACTGACCGCGCCGATCCTTCCAACGCTGTTGAAGCTGGCGTTGCCGACCATGACCGTGCTGGTGGCGCAGACCGCCGTCAACATTGCCGAAGCCTACTACGTCGGATTCCTCGGCACCGACGCGCTGGCTGGTGCGGCCCTGGTGTTTCCGGTCTTCATGCTGATGACGATGATGTCCAACGGCGGCCTCGGCAGTGGCGTGGCGTCTTCGGTGGCGCGCGCGGTCGGCGCGGGCCGGCATCAGGATGCGAACGCGTTGCTGTTCCACGCCATCGTGCTGGCCGTGCTCGTCGGCGCGCTGTTTACGCTGGCCGCTGAAATGGCAGGACCTCTATTGTACCGCGCGTTAGGCGGCCGCGGCGACGCGCTGGATGCCGCGCTCCGATACTCGAACCTTTTGTTCGCCGGTGCGATTCCCGTATGGGTCGTCAACCTGCAGGCCGCGGCCCTGCGCGGCGCGGGGAACGTCAAGGTCCCTGCGTTGGTGACGCTGGTCGGGGCCATCGTGATGATCTCGCTGTCGCCGCTGCTTATCTTCGGGTTTGGGCCGATCCCGCGCCTTGGCATCGGCGGCGCAGGCGTCGCCTTCGGCCTCTATTATTGTGGAGCGATGCTGTTCCTGCTGCGTTACATGGCGTCGGGGCGCGCCGGGCTTGTCCTTAACTTTTCCACGCTCCGCGGCAGCCTGTTCTCGGACATCCTGAAAGTGGGCTTGCCGACGTCCCTCGTTGCGTTCCTGACCAACCTGACCGTCATCCTTGTGACCGGCGCGGTCGGCCTGTTCGGCACCACGGCACTCGCCGGATACGGCATCTCCTCACGATTGGATTACATCATGATCCCGCTGCTGTTCGGTCTGGGCACGGCAACCCTGACCATGGTCGGCGTCAACATGGGTGCGGGCCATACCGCACGCGCCAGACATATCGGCTGGGTCAGCGGCGCCGTGGGCTTTCTCCTCGCCGGCACAATCGGCCTGCTCGTGGCAGCGTTTCCGCTGGTCTGGATTCATCTATTTAGTCACGACGCCAATGTCGTGGCGGAAGGCGCCACATATCTTCGCGTCGTCGCGCCTGCCTACAGCGCGCTGGGTTTCGGCTTTGTCGTGGCCTTTGCCGCGCAAGGCGCAGGACGCGTGCTCTGGCCCGTCGTCGCCACCAGCGCGCGGATACTGATTGCGGCCGGCGGCGGCTGGATCGCGGTCAGCTATTTCGGCGCGGGCATGTTGGGGTTGGCCGCGATG
>DATHPL010000268.1:0-2609 GCA_035483915.1 Bradyrhizobium sp. | reverse complement strand
TTGGCGCCGGCGAGCAGCCGCGGCGCCTTCTTGAAGGCGCGGTTGGCGGTAAACGGCATCCAGTGCGCGGCAAGGTCGTTGGGGACGTTGACGGCGGCGGAGTGCGGGCTCTTGTCCAGCATGGCGGGCCTCTTCGAGTTTTCGGTGGATCTTTGTTGAATACGTTAGCAGTTTCGATCAGCTACTGGAATGCCAGAGCCGGACTTTTTCCGTATGGTGGGGCAGCGTTTAAGGCGAAGCGTGGGCGCCTCAGAGATTGGCAAGATCGGAAGCGGCGATCCAAAACACCTCTCCTTCCGAGTCTTCCGTGTCCAGCCACAGAAATTCGGTGCGCGGATAGGCCGCCTCGAGTGCGCCGCGGCAACGGCCGATCTCGCACAATAACCCGCCTTCCGCCGTCAGATGCCGATTGGCCTGTTCCAGGATGCGCCTGACGACATCAAGCCCGTCAGCGCCACCATCAAAAGCGAGTTTCGGCTCGGCGCGGCACTCGAGCGGTAGACCTGCCATACCTTCCGCATCGACATAAGGCGGGTTGGCGATGATGAGATCATAGCGCCTGTTTGCAACCGGCGCGTACAGGTCGCCGCGATACAACGTCACGCGATCTTCGAGACCGAAATCCGCAACATTGCGCGTCGCAACGGCAAGCGCATCTTTGGAAATATCGACGGCATCGATATGCGCGTTCGGAAAGGCGCGACTGGCGAGAATGGCCAGGCAGCCGGAACCCGTGCAAAGTTCCAGCACGTTCTCAACCGCGCTCGAGTCCTCGATCAGCTGATGCCCTTCGCCGTCGGGCCCGCCGAAATGCGAGTCCAGAAGTTCGCCGATAAAGGAGCGCGGCACGATGACGCGCTCGTCGACGTAGAAGGGCAGGCCGCGCATATAGATCTTGTTGACGAGATAAGCGGCGGGTTGGCGTGAACTGACGCGGCGGGAAATGACGTCGAGGATTGCGCGAGCCTCGCTCGCGGTGACACGCGCGGTCGCGAAACTGTCGAATTGATCGGGATGAAGATGCAGCGTTTCGCACACCAGAAACGCCGCTTCCGCCACCGGATCGGTGGTGCCGTGCGCGAAAGTCAGTTTCGCTTCATTGAAACGGCTTGTCGCATAGCGGACAAAGTCGAGCAGCGTCACCAGTTCGCCGGGCGAAACCTTGGGAAGTTTCGGTGTGGCTTGCGAACGTTTGGCGGCGGCTTTGGCGCGTTTGGCCATCAGGATTTGGTCCAGCGCGCTGCGGCCGTTTCATCGTGATCGCGCGCCTCGATCCAGTCTTTGCCGTCGGCACCGTCCACGCGCTTCCAGAACGGCGCATTCGCCTTCAGGTAATCCATCAGGAATTCGGCGGCTTCGAACGCGGCCTGGCGATGTTTCGACGCGGTCACGACCAGCACGATATTTTCGCCAGGTGTGATCCGGCCGACGCGGTGGATGACCCTTATTCCTGACAGCTCCCAGCGCGACATCGCGGTCTCCGCGTGTCGCGTGATCTCGGCCTCCGCCATGCCGGGATAGTGCTCGAGCGTCAATGCGGCGATGGCCGCGCCGTCCTCGCTGCCGCGGCAAATCCCGGTGAAGGAGACCACCGCGCCGATGTCGCTGCGTCCATCGGTCAGCGCCGCAATTTCGCGCGCGATGTCGAAGTCGGATGGCTGGATGCGGATAGTCACGTTGGCGGTCATGACGGCATCGGGTTAGCCGCCGGTCATCGGCGGGAAGAAGGCGATCTCGCGGGCGCCGGCAATCGCCGTGTCCTGTTTGACATGCGCGTGGTCGATCGCGGCGCGGATCACACGCGGCGTCTCGAATGCGTGGGCATAGGTCTCGCCGCGCGCCGCAAGCCAGCCGATCAGCTCTTCGATGGTTCGCACGGAAGGCGGCGGCTCGACCGTCTCTTCCGATTTGCCGATCCGCTCACGCACCCAGGCGAAATATTTCAGTTTCATCCCTCATCCTCCTCGATGAGGTGACGGATACCGGCGCGGAAATAATCCCAGCCGGTGTAGATCGTGACGATGGCGGAGAGCCATAACAGCAGCAGTCCGATCTCGGTGGTGTGGGGGATGACCTGGTCGCCGGCTTCACCGGCCAGCAAAAATCCGATCGCGACAAGCTGTGCGGTCGTCTTCCATTTGGCGAGCTTGGTGACGGGGACGCTGACGCGCAGGCCCGCCAGATATTCGCGCAAGCCGGATACCAGGATTTCACGGCACAAGATCACGATGGCGGCCCACAGCGTCCAGCCATGGATGATTCCGTCGGCGGCGAGCATCAGCAGGCAGGAGGCGACCAACAGCTTGTCGGCGATCGGATCCAGCATCCGCCCCAACGCCGATTGCTGGTCCCAGATGCGCGCATAGTAGCCGTCGAGGAAGTCGGTCACCGCCGCGGCGACGAACACCGCCAGCGCGACCCACCGCAGCCACAACGGCCCGTCCAGAATGGCCTGCCAATAAATGCAACCGACCACCAGCGGGATCGCGGCGATTCGGGCAAAGGTCAGAATGTTGGGCAGGGACAGCGAGCTTTTCGCCCATCCTCTGGTCGTTGCGATGTTCATACGTCCTACCAATACCGCGGAGGCTTTAAGGTCAACCATGCGA
>DATHPL010000267.1:0-2508 GCA_035483915.1 Bradyrhizobium sp. | reverse complement strand
GTAGCGGTCGCCGGCGCCGACAAAATGCAGCACTTCCACAATCGGGCGGTTCGCGGCCATCGCGCCGCGGGTGGCGAATGAGACCGAGATGATGGTGGCGACGATCACGAGCATCAGAATGCCGATACCCGCGACCACGGTAGCGCCGGTCATCGAACGCATCCGCTCGATCCAGGCCCGGTGATCGTCGACGCTCGCGCTCGGCGCGGCCTGCGTCACGCGCCGGCGCAGCATGTCGAGATCGATGGCCGATCCCGGCTGGACCCGGGCGACAAGAACCCGCGGCACCGGCAGGTCATCAAGCGAAAGCCCGCTGCCGAGCCACGGCTCCAGCAGTTTGGCGGACTCTTCCCGCGAAAAAGGCCTGACATCCAAGATACCGGATTGCGCCCGTACCGCATCGGCCACAGCCGTTGCGTCGCGATCAAGGTCACGGCTGGGCGTCGGGCGAACCTGGATCGTGATCTCGCTTGCGACCTCCGATTGCCATTCGGCCGCCGACGCGCTCACCAGCAAGACGGTGCCGGTCGTAATCGAGGCCAGAAAGGTCATGATGGCGACGACCGCGACCAGCGCGCTGCCGGCGATCGAGCCGCGCGGCACGATCGGCGACATGTTGCGCGCCCGCGCCGGCACCTGCGGGCGCTCGCGCCCGAGATCAACCAACGGTCCGTGATCGGTCCTACTCATAGATGTGCAGCCGTCCCTCGTGCAGCACCAGCCGCCGGGCATCATACTGATCCATCAAGGTCATATCATGGGTGGCGATCACGACCGCGGTCCCTGACTTGTTCAATTCGATGAACAGCCGGAGCAAGCGCCGCCCGAGCGTCGGATCGACGTTGCCGGTCGGCTCGTCGGCCAACAACAAAAGTGGCCGCGAGATGACCGCGCGCGCGATCGCCGCCCGCTGCTTTTCTCCTCCCGACAAAACCGGCGGCAGCGCGTCCATGCGTTCGCCGAGGCCCACCCATTTCAGGAGATCGATGACTTCCTTGCGATAGCTCGATTCCTCCCGGCCCATCACACGGAACGGCAACGCGACGTTCTCATAGGTCGTCATGTGATCCAGCAGGCGAAAATCCTGCAGCACGATTCCGATCCGCTTGCGCAGGTCTGCGACCTGATCCTTGCTGAGCAGCGAGACGTCATTGCCGAACAGGTTGACCAGACCGCGGGTCGGCCGCAGCGAAAGGAACAACAGCCTCAACAGCGAGGTCTTGCCGGCTCCCGAAGGGCCGGTGAGAAACTGAAAGGAATGGGCAGGAATGGCGAAACTGAGGTCGCGCAAAATCTCCGGGCCGAGCCCGTAGCGCAATCCGACATTTTCGAACCGAACCAAGTTCAGCTCCGTTCGGTGATGGGCACGACCGGCAACCCCCGAAAACCGGCGGCGTCAGCCCACGGGCCCGGTTGCTGCGGGAACCAAACGAAAGAAGTTTTGCTTCGTTTATGGTTTCCGATTCGTTAACGGTCGCCTTGTAGCATTCTGGGGCCCCGCTTCCGAAGTCAATTGCCCCGAGGCTTATTCCTCTAGGCATCGACCGGGAAACGAGGCGCACCGGCAAAACCCAGATTTCCGGTACTGCTTTTCGATTTGAGTAATCCCCAGAGGGCGCGGGCGCGAACAGCCGGGGGCTTCAAATCAACGGCACCGGCCAGCGCTCTTGCGGAGACCTGCTCCATGCAGATCATTTGTCCCCATTGTTCGACCTCCTACGGCATTGATCCGGCAAAGCTGGGCGAGGCCGGCCGCAGCGTGCGCTGCTCCCGCTGCAAGGAAATCTGGCTGGCGCGGCCCGAGGACGCCGTCGAATTCGCACCCACGCCGGCGATGGCGGGGGCAGGCGCGCAAGGCGCAGGCCAGGACGCCGCCGCAGAATGGGACGCGATGGCTCGCGAGCAGGACGATGCGGGCAGCGAAGCTCCGCATGTGGACAGCCCCTCGATTGCCGATGGCTGGCGGAACTCAGCCGACTGGCCGGCGGAGCGAAACGATCAGGACGGCGAGGAAAGCTCCGGACGCTTCCCATGGCTCGGCAAACTCGCCAATGCCATCCCTCGCGCGCCCCAATTCAGGGCGCCCATCAGCCTCGCCACCGCAAGTGCCGCGATGGGGGCGTTGGTGCTGGCACTTGTGATCTGGCGGGCCGATCTGGTGCGCCTGCTGCCGCAAACGGCCGCCTTCTACAAACTGGTGGGTCTCGACGTCAATTTGCGCGGGCTCCGCTTCAAGGACGTCAAGGTCTCTTCCGAAATGGTCGAAGGCAAGCCGGTGCTGGTGATCGAGGGCTCGATCACCGGCGAATCCAACAAGCCGCTGGAGATTCCCCGGCTGCGCTTTAGCGTGCGCGATGCGCAAGGCGACGAAATCTACGCCTGGAATGCCGTGCTGGAGCAGTCTGTATTGAGGCCGGGCGAGAGGGCCCAATTCAAGTCGCGTCTCGCCTCTCCGCCGCCGGAAGGCCGCAATATCGATGTGCGCTTCTTCAACAGACGGGACATCAC
>DATHPL010000266.1:0-2568 GCA_035483915.1 Bradyrhizobium sp. | reverse complement strand
GGCATGTTCGGCGGATAGCTGTTGAGATCGAGGCCATCGATCGCCCGGCTCACCACCTGCTCTTTCCAGTGATCATCGAGATAGGGCAACAGCGTGGTGCGTGTGCCGCCTATCGCGGGGTGGATATCGCAGTCGATCCTTGTCGCCGCCATGTTCCGTCCCTTGGTCGTCTTTGCAGACCGCTTCGCGGTGCCGCGCTTTGCGGTCAAATGTGCCGCCACGGTTGCGACCGCGCAAGGGTTGATTGAGGCATTCGGCGATTTCAGCCATGCAAAGTCTTTCACCGTGGCATGCCTGTTGCACTAAACTGGCAGCAAGGCGATCGCCTATAGCGGTGTTCCACTCTCACGGGGAGACATCATCATGATCCTGATCCGCGGCGGCACGGTGGTGAACCACGATCATTCCTGGCGCTCAGACGTGCTTGTTGATGGCGATAAAATCGTCGGGTTCGGTCCTTCGCTCGACGCGCCGACCGGTGCTGAAGTGATCGATGCCGGCGGCTGCTACGTGATGCCGGGTGGCATCGATCCCCATACCCATCTCGAATTGGGATTCATGGGCAGCGTATCCGCCGACGATTTCGAGTGGGGCACCAAGGCCGCGCTCGCCGGCGGCACCACCATGGTCGTGGATTTCTGCATTCCCGATCCCGGGCAATCGATGCTGGCGGCCTATCAGGACTGGCGCCGCAAATCCGAGAAAGCCGCTTGCGACTACGGCTTCCACATGGCGGTGACATCCTGGTCGAAACAGGTATTCGACGAGATGGAGACCGTCGTCAAAACCTACGGCATCAACACCTTCAAGCATTTCATGGCCTACAAGGGCGCGCTGATGGTCAATGATGACGAGCTCTACAACTCGTTCGCGCGTTGCGCCCATCTGGGCGCGCTGCCATTGGTGCATGCCGAAAATGGCGATGTCGTCGCGCGGATGCAGGAGGCCCTGCTCGAACGCGGCATCACTGGTCCCGAAGGCCACGCTTATTCGCGGCCACCTTTGGTCGAGGGCGAGGCCACCAACCGCGCCATCATGATCGCCGATATGACGGGCTCGCCAGTCTACATCGTGCACACGAGTTGCCGGGAAGCGCATGAGGCGATTGCGCGGGCGCGCGCCGCCGGAAAGCGCGTGTTCGGCGAGCCATTGATCCAGCATCTGCTGCTCGATGCCAGCGAATATGAAAACAGGAGCTGGGATCATGCCGCGCGACGGGTGATGTCGCCGCCGTTCCGGGACAAGAGTCATCAAGAAAGTTTATGGGCTGGCCTTCAATCGGGATCGTTGCAGGTAGTCGCGACCGATCACTGCGCTTTCACGACCGAACAGAAGCGTTTGGGGGTTGGCGACTTTCGCAAGATCCCGAACGGCACCGGCGGGCTCGAGGACCGCATGCCGTTACTCTGGACCGCCGGTGTCCACACTGGCCGGCTGACCAAGGAAGAATTCGTCGCGGTGACCTCGGCCAACATCGCTCGCATCCTCAACGTCTATCCGCGCAAGGGCCGGCTCGGTATCGGCTCGGATGCCGACATCGTGGTGTGGGATCCAACGCAAAGCAAAACCATCAACGCCAAAAGCCAAGTCAGCCGGATCGACTATAACGTGTTCGAGGGCTTTGACTGTACCGGCGCGCCCGCCGCCACGCTGTCGGGCGGCAGGATCGCCTTCGCGAAGGGCGAACTTCGCGCCGAAAAAGGCGATGGGAAATATGTCGAACGGCCGCCATTCTCACCAATCCATATGGCGAATTCGACCTGGAAGCAAACGACCGAGCCGAAAGCGGTGTCCCGCGCTGGTGTGACGCCATAGCGGCGCAAATTGAACGCCGTCGTCAGATTTGACTTCCGTGACATGCCAGCATCATCAAATGTCGCAGACCGCGTCTGGCGCCAAACGGAGAATCGCATGGGGACCGAGGTTGTCGAACGGATCAGGCTGTTCCTGATCGAGAGTCCCATCAAGATGACCCGGCTTCAGGGAGTCGGGAATGTCAAAGGGACCGTCAAGCGTGTCCTGCTTGAGCTAACCGCAAGCGACGGCACTGTCGGCTGGGGCGAAGCGGCCCCATGGGAGGTGTTTACCGGAACGCCGGAGGCAGCCTTCGCGGCCGTAGACGTGTATCTGCGCCCGGTGCTGATCGGCCGGCCGATACGACGCATCCGCGAGACGATGGCCCTGCTCGACAAGACTCTGGTCGGTCATGCCGAAGCCAAGGTCGCGATTGAGACCGCGCTGTTCGACATTCTGGGCAAGCAGACCGGACTATCGGTTGCCGACCTGCTCGGCGGTCGCGTGCGCGACACGATCCCGCTCTCGTTCTCGATCGCCGATCCTGATTTTGCGGCCGATCTGGATCGGATGCGGACCATGGTCGCGACCGGCAATGTCATCTACAAGGTCAAGACCGGCGTCAAACCCCATCGCGAGGATCTTGCGCATCTGGAAACGATGCGCGCCGAGTTCGGCGACAGCATCGATCTGCGACTCGACTACAATCAGGCGCTGCAACCGTTCGGCGCGATCAAGATCCTGCGCGATGTCGACAGGTTCCGGCCGACCTTT
>DATHPL010000265.1:0-7216 GCA_035483915.1 Bradyrhizobium sp. | reverse complement strand
TTTGGCGCAAGCCGTGTTCGCCTATCAGGCCGAGGTCAAGGCCGCGCGCGAGGCCGCTAAGGCCAATCCTGCGGCCGAGATGCCGGCGGCAGAAAAGCCGGCTGCGATGGAGGCGCCGGACAAGCCGCTCGAGAACAAGTCCATGGACAACCAGTCCATGGAAAAATCGGCGGAAAAATCAGTGGCCAACGCGCCGATGCAGGCAAGCGAGGCCGCTGCCCCCGCCAAGCCGCTCAACGTGATTCAGAAGACCTTCCGCGCCGAGGCGCTAGCGCGGTTGCAGCGGGCGTTGATGGCGGACTGTGGCTTTACCGAACGCCTTGTCGCCTTCTGGTCCAATCACTTCTGCATCTCGGCAGCCAAGGGCGAATTGGCACGGATCTGGGCCGGTGCGTTCGAGCGTGAGGCGATCCGTCCCCATGTGCTCGGGCGCTTCAGCGAGATGTTGATGGCGGTCGAGCAGCATCCTGCGATGCTGTTCTTTCTCGATAATCAACAGTCGCTGGGTCCGGACTCGCGCGCCGGGCAAAACCGCAAGCGCGGCCTGAATGAAAATCTCGCGCGCGAGATCATGGAGTTGCATACGCTCGGCGTCGGCAGCGGTTACACCCAGGAAGACGTGACGTCGCTGGCGCGCATCATCACCGGCTGGACCTTCGCCGGAAGGCAAGGGCAGTTGGGAACGCCAGGCACGTTTGTGTTCAATGCCAACGCGCATCAGCCAGGGCCGCAAACGCTGCTCGGCAAGACCTATGAAGACAACGGCTTGTCGCAAGGCGAGGCGGCGTTGGCCGATATCGCGCGCCATCCCGCGACCGCAAAATTCATCGCCACAAAATTCGTCCGTCACTTTGTCAGTGATGAGCCGCCGCCGGCGCTTACTGCGCGGTTGCAGGAGGTGTTCCACAAGACCGACGGCGATCTGTTGGCGCTCGCCACGGCGCTGGTCGATTCCGACGAAGCCTGGCAGGCGCCGCTCACCAAGATCCGAAGTCCTTATGAATATCTGGTCGCGACCGGGCGCCTGTTGGGTCAGGTTCCCGATGAGCCCAGCCGCTATCTCGGTGGCCTCAACGTGCTCGGCCAGCCGTTGTGGACGCCATCTGGACCGAACGGATTCCCCGACACCAATGCGGCCTGGGCTGCGCCTGAAGGCATGAAACTGCGGCTCGATATCGCGGCACAGGTCGCCTCGCGCCTCGGCGACAATGTCGATCCGCGCGACTTGCTCGAACTCGTCGCCGCCGACGCATCATCGCAAGAGACGCGGCACACGATCGAGCGCGCGGAATCGCGGCAGCAGGCACTGGCGCTATTGTTGATGTCGCCGGAATTCCAGAGGAGATGACAGCAATGGAAACGATGACGGATTGCTGCGAGAGCCGGATCGTTACGTCGCGCCGCGCGCTTCTGCTCGGTGGCACGTCATTTGCCGCCTGGGCCTACTTGCCGAAATTCGCGCGCGCGGCCGACGGCCGCGATCCGCGTCTGATCGTCATCATCTTGCGCGGCGCGCTCGACGGTCTTGCGACCGTAGCACCCGTCGGCGATCCCGACTATGCTGGGCTGCACGGTTCGATCGCGTTGGCCTCGGAAGGCCCGCACGCCGCGACCATGCTGGACTCGTTCTTCGCGCTGCATCCCTCGATGCCGGAATTCGCGCGGATGTACCGGGACAAAAAGGCTGCCGTGATCCATGCGGTGTCGACGCCCTATCGCGACCGCTCGCATTTTGATGGCCAGGATGTGCTGGAGAGCGGCTTTGCCGGTCCTGGGCGCGTGCAGTCCGGCTGGCTCAACCGCGCGCTCGAAGGGCTGCCAAAAGGCGTCCACGTGACGAGCGGCCTTGCGGTCGGCGCGACCACGCCGTTGGTTTTGCGTGGCGCGGCGCCGACGGTCGGCTGGGCGCCGGTGACCTTGCCGCCAGCTGCCGACGATACGGCGGCGCGGCTGCTCGATCTGTACCAGCATCGCGATCCGGCGCTGGCTTCTGCCTTGTCGCAAGGTCTGCAACTGGAAAAGACCGCAACCGGCGATGAGATGAAGGCCAAGCTAGGTGGCAACAACGCCGGTATGATGCGGCAAGTGGCGCGTGGCGCTGCCAAGGTGATGGCGGCCGACGATGGGCCGCGCATCGCCGCGCTCGCTTTCGATGGCTGGGACACCCATGCCAATGAAGGCGGTCCGGTCGGGCGACTGGCGCAACTGCTTTCAGGTCTGGACGGCGCTCTCAGCGAATTCGAAAGCGGGCTCGGCGAGCGCTGGCGCGATACGGTCGTGGTGGTCGCGACCGAGTTCGGCCGCACCGCGCGCATCAACGGCACCGAAGGCACCGATCACGGCACCGGCACCGTTGCGCTACTCGCGGGCGGCGCGGTGAAAGGCGGCCGGGTGATTTCGGACTGGCCGGGCTTGAAGCCGGCCAACCTCTATGAAGGCCGCGACCTCGCGCCGACCACCGATTTGCGTGCCGCGCTTAAAGGCATCCTGCACGACCATCTCGGCCTCAGTGAAACCGTGCTGGCGAAGAACGTCTTTCCCGACAGCGCGCAGGTGAAACCGACGCAGGGGCTGGTGGGCTAGGTGGTTTTTACTTCTCCCCGCAAAGGGAGGGGAGAAGGAGAGCTATCCCTTCGTAATCCGATCGACCTCTGCCATCTCGTCGGCACTCAAATTCCAGTCGATCGCCTTGACGTTCTGCTCGACCTGTTCGACGCGGGTGGCGCCGGCGATCACGCTTGCGACCTGCGGCCGGCCTGCGAGCCAGGAGAACGCCAGTTCAAGCATGGTGTGGCCACGGGTTTGTGCGAACGCTTGCAATTGTTCGACGATCTCCTCGTTGCGCGGCGTGACGTAGCGGTCGCGCAGTCGCGGTATCTTGTTGAAGCGCGTGTCGTCGGGCGCGGCTTCGCCGCGCTTGTATTTTCCGGTGAGGAGACCACTGGCAAGCGGGAAGAACGGCAGTAGTCCCAGCTTGTATTCCTGCGCGCAGGGCAAAAGGTCCTTTTCGATGTCGCGCACGACGAGGCTGTATTCGTCCTGGCACGAGACGAAGTGGCTGAGGTTCATCGCGCGCGAGACATGCTCGGCTTCGGCGATCCGCCACGCCGGAAAATTCGAATTGCCGATGTAGCGCACCTTGCCCTGCCGGATCAGGTCGTCGAGCGCACGCAGCGTTTCGTCGATCGGCGTCAGCGGGTCGTAGTCATGCTGCTGATAGAGATCGATGTAATCGGTCTTCAAGCGCCTCAGGCTGGCCTCGACGGCGGACATGATATAGCGCCGCGACGCGCCTTGCTTGGTGCCGTCTTCGCTCATCGGTTTTGAGAATTTCGTCGCCAGCACGATGTCCTTGCGCCGGTCACCGAGGACTTCGCCGAGCACCGTCTCGGAGCCGCCCATGCCGGAGTAGATGTCCGCAGTATCGAACAGCGTGATGCCGAGATCGATCGCCTTGTGGATCACCTTGCGCGAGGCCTCGAGGTCGATGCGCTGGCCGAAATTGTTACAGCCGAGGCCGACGGCGGAGACGCGGAGACCTGAGCCGCCGAGATTGCGAATTTCCATGGATGATCCTGTGCTCGGTTACGAAAGTCCGCTCTATTGTGACGTTATGGGGCTTTCGCGCAAGACAGGCCAAGCGTGTCGGACGGTGCCGGAACCGCAAAAGTGCTGGAAATGCCGGAACAAAAAAGTGCGGCCCCGGTCAGACGCGGCGACTGACGGGGACCGCTGGGGGCGCGGATGATCGTCGACGGGGGGCCTGATCAAACGCACGTGAACGCTAGCCCTGCATTGTAACGCGGCCATGACAGGGAGATTTATCCACAGACGATATTCAACCTGTGGTTTCTTGAAAACGCTTCAAATCCTTGGGGAGCGGCGTCCTCCGTCAAAACAGCTTGCGATAGACGATGAAGCCGGAACGCTCGGCGACCTTGTCGTAAAGCCCTTGCGCGGTATGATTGGTCTCATGCGTCTGCCAGTAAACGCGTGACGTTCCCGCCTGACGCGCGCGCTCATAGACCTCGCTGATGAGGGCGCCGCCGATCCCCTGTCCCCGCGCTGACGCGTCAGTGAAGAGATCCTGCAGGTAACAGACCGGCGCAACCGCGGTCGTGGAGCGATGGAATAGAAAATGCGCGAGGCCCACGAGCTGATCGCCGCTTTCGGCGACCAGCGCATGCATCGGCTCATAGGCATCGAAGAAGCGCGTCCACGTCGTGCGGGTAATCTCGGGCGCAAGCGCGCTCGCACCCGAGCGGCCGTAAAACGCGTTGTACCCGTCCCACAGCAGCAGCCACCGTTCGTAGTCGGACAGCACGGCAGGGCGGACGACGAGGGAAGCGGACATGATGCGGGTTCGGTGACGAGGAATCGACTAGTGTGACATTCGTAAAGGTGCCCGTCGCGACAAGATACGAATGTCAGAACCGGAACACTAGCCGATTTAAGCCGCAATGTGCAGGGCGGATCAATCCGGCTTGGCGTCTTATTCGGCCGCGCGCCGACTGGTGAACGGACCAAGCAATCGCTTGCCGCGCATGGCGCGGAAATGATCGGCACGGGCGGGATCGTCGGTATGACGAACGAGTTCGGTGACGGGCGTATAGCTCAGCATTCGACCGCCGTCGGGTAACGCCGTGCAACTGAAGCGGAGCACCTGGCCGTCGCTGAGATTGATGTTGATCGGCGTGGAGTCGCCGGTGCGCATCATTTCCGTGCGCTCGGCGATGAAGGTGCTTAACTCCTCTTCCGGCATTTCATAGGCGCCGTTATCGCGGCCGTGATACATCAGCGCGATGAAAGGCGGCTTGCTGTCGGCCTTTTCGTCGGACAATGCGAAGTACTGGCGAAAGGCGCGGTTGATGAATTCGGCGCGGGTGTCGGAATCAAGCAGCACGATGCCGATATCGACTTGATCGAGCGCGGCTGAAAGCCGTTCGGCCGTGGCGTGGTGACGGCGCTCCCAGGCGAGCGTGTCGACCAGCCGCTTGCGCAGCAGGCCGGTCAGCATCGCCGTGCCGATGACCGCGATTGCGAGCATCGATAGGCGCGTCAGGTCGGAAGCGCCGATCGGGACGCCGTGGGCCGAAAAAAACAGCGCGGACGAAATAAGCGCGAGGCCCGCGCTGATCAGGCTAGAGCGAAGGCCGGAGAGCGAGCCGGCCAAGGCCACGATGCAAACAAACAGCGGTGCGGGGTTCGGGGCCGACGAAAGCAGGCGATCGGCCGCGAGCGCGATCAATGCCGTCGCTGCGGTGAGGGCCGGTCCGAAGATCGCGCGCCAGTCGAATGTCACAACTGCTCCATTCGTCTCGTTTGCACACGAGAATAAGGCAGGCAGTCTGATCGATTGTGGCGCGTTGTGAGCGGGGTTTCTCGCCCTAACCTTAAAAAGCCGTTGACGGCTTGCGTCGAACTGTTCGGTCTTTTTGCATCGAATGATACGGATTAAGCGGGAACCCGCCATTGCGCCGGACAGTTAGGGTCTGCTCGCTCGTATTTGCCGGCGATCTCCAAGCGCAGAAACTCGAAAGGATGTCCATGCCTACCGTGCCACCGTCAATCCTGCCCGTGCTGATGCTGTTCGGGTCCAATATCTTCATGACGTTCGCCTGGTACGGCCATCTCAAATACAAGGAGAGCTGGCTTCCGGCGGTGATCCTGACGAGCTGGGGAATTGCCTTCTTCGAGTACTGGCTGGCGGTGCCCGCCAATCGTTGGGGCAGCGCGGTCTATAGCGCCGCGCAGCTCAAGACGATGCAGGAAGTCATCACCCTGATCGTGTTCGCCGGATTTTCGGTGCTGTATCTGAAGCAGCCGTTGGGGTGGAATCACGGGCTGGGATTTGCGCTGATCGCGTGCGGGGCGTTCTTCATCTTTCACGAATGGTCGTAGGGCACCTTGAGGTGCAGCAGCGGCGCGTCCTCGCCACGTGTTCCCGCTGCAATCAGGAACGACGCCGCCACCAGGATTGCCGTCACGAGCGCCGCCGTGACCAGTGCGTTAGGAGTCTTCATCGTCATCCTGTCGCGATGCGGATCATCGCGTGAGCCGAGCCTACGAAAGCCTGCGCAAAACAGAATTGGCTTTAGGAAAATGAATTGAAAGCTATGCCGGAATGGGCATGACGGCGCCGAGTTTGCTCGACAGCACCGTGATGGTGACGATCAGGCAAAGCGACAGCGAGGCGATCGCCAGCGAGGCCGCAACCGCGTCCCTCAGCCGGGACGATGCCACTGCAACCGCCGGGCTGGTAAAGCCTGCCGCGCCTGACCGGGTCATGGGTCTAATCCCTAAAAACTCGAACGGGCCAAGCGCCCGTGACCATGGCCGAGCGAATCACCCGCGCCATAGGGTTTTGTGGCAATTGTCGCCGGCAACATTGGGGCGGGACATACCGGAAGACGGCAAAATCGAGGCAAAAACGCCGTTATGCCCATTATCCCGGCAATTCGTCCTCGCTTTTTTACTTCAGGCCTCGGCTGCCGCCTCCACGGGCTGCCAGTCCATCGGGACGAAGCCCGGGGTCTGCTCGACGCGTTTCAGCCAGGCGCGAACGGCCGGGAAGGCCGAGAGGTCGTAGTCGCACTGGTCCGCGACATGGGTGTAGCCGTAGAGCGCGATGTCGGCGACTGTGAACTGGCCGGCGGCAAAATAGTCATGGGTCTTGAGGTGATTTTCCATCACCTGAAGCGCGGCATAGCCACGTTCCATCCAGTCTTCCAGTGCGTGCGTTTGTAGGTCACGGCCACCTCTGACCAGCGCGAGCCAGAAATAGGCTGCACCGATGTTCGGCTCCAGCGCGTGCTGTTCGAAGAACATCCATTGCAGCGCTTCGGCACGTTCGACACGCGAGTCCGGAGCGAGCGGCGTGCCACCGGCGACGTACCAGAGGATGGCGTTGGATTCGGCGAGGTAGCGGCCCTCGGCCACTTCGAGCAGCGGAACCTGTCCGGATGGATTCTTCGCCAGAAATTCCGGCGTGCGACTCTCGCCGCGCAGAATATCGATCTCGATCGCGCGATAGGGCGCGTTGAGCAACGCCAGCGCCAGGCGGACCTTGTAGCTATTGCCCGAGCGCTGCATGGAATAGAGATGATACATTGTGAAACAGTTCAACCCGTGAGAGCGAGCGGCTTTTCCACTCGCAACTTGGCCAAACAATGATGCCGATATGAGCGCCTCGCAAGGGTTCAGGCTGGAATAGGTC
>DATHPL010000264.1:0-7346 GCA_035483915.1 Bradyrhizobium sp. | reverse complement strand
TTGAAAATATCGAACAGGTGACCTGCAATCGTCACCTCGCTCACGGGATAGGTGATTTTGCCGTTTTCGATCCAGAAGCCCGAGGCTCCGCGGCTATAGTCGCCGGTCACGCCGTTGACGCCCGAGCCGATCAGATCGGTGACATAGAAACCCTGACGGATATCGGAGATGAGTTCTTCAGGCGTGGGCTCGCCGGCCTCCAGATGCAGATTATACGATCCCGGCGACGGCGACGACGATACACCCCGATGCGCGTGGCCCGTCGTCGTGAGTTTGAGTTCGCGCGCGGTCGCGCAATCCAGAAGCCACGTGGTCAGAACGCCCTCGTCGATGAGTGCGAGTTTCTTGACGCGAACGCCCTCGGCGTCGAACGGCTGCGAGCGCAAGCCGCGGCGACGCAACGGATCATCGATGATGCGGATATTGCTGGCGAAGAGTTGTTCGCCCAGGCGATCTTTCAAAAAGCTGGTCTTGCGCGCGATCGAGGCGCCGTTGATCGCGCCGACGAGGTGGCCGACCAGCGAGCCGGAAACGCGTGGATCGAATACGACCGGCACCTTGCAGGTTTCGACCTTGCGCGGGTTGGACCGGGCGACCGTGCGCTCGCCGGCGCTGCGGCCGACGCTCTCGGGCGAAGCAAGATCGGCGGCGTGCGGCGCGGCCGTGAAGTCATAGTCGCGCTCCATCGAGGTGCCTTCGCCGGAGATGGCCGTTACGGAGATACCCTGGCTCGAGCGCAAGTAGGCGCCGTGGAAACCGGTGCTGGTCACGAGCACCATGCCGCCAATTCCGGTCGATGCCGACGCGCCTCCCGATTTGGCGACGCCCTTCACCGCGAGCGCGGCGGCCTCGGCTTCACAAGCCCGGCGTTCGAGTTCGACGGTCGTCGGAACATTCGGATCGAGTAAATCGAGGTCGGGGAACTCACGGGTCAGCAGCGAGGGGTCGGCAAGGCCGACATAGTCGTCGTCCGGCGCCACGCGGGCCATCGCGACCGCGCGCTCGGCAAGCCGCGCCACGCCATCGCCGCCGACATCGTTGGTCGAGACCACCGCCTGGCGCTTGCCCACCAGCACGCGCAGGCCGACGTCGTCGCCTTCCGAGCGCTCGGATTCCTCGACCCGGCCGTCACGTACTTCGACCCCTTGCGAAATGCCGCGCACGGCGACCGCATCGGCTGCGTCCGCGCCGGCGCTTCTGGCGGCTTCGACCAGCCGCTGCGCCAGCGTCGTGAGCGCCGATTGATCGAACAGCTTGGCGGTGGCGGCGTCAGCCGAAAGCGAGGATGCAGTCGATGGTGAAGAGTTCACGAACAAAATCCCGCAGATTATGAAGGGGCGGAGGACTTTCGAGAGAGGCTCGAAAGCAAATCGCAGACCGCATGAGATGTGCCTGATTCACTTGGATTTCAAGCATTTTCATGCAGTCAAAACAGAAGAATTTCGGCAATCCTGCAAGGTCTCGTCAATCATCTCGGCCAAGGTGTTGTCAATCATGCCGATTGAAGCAAGGCCGGTGACGGCGGATTAACCAGCCTTTTTAAGCCAATCCCGACACGGCTCTGGCATGCTCTCACGCAACGACCGGGAATACCCGGCGGGGAGATAAAGCCGTGAGGCGTCAAACAGCAACAAGCGGGATCAATCCCGCCGGGTCGAGCCGCGCATTGCGGCTCGACCCTCTCTCTCTTCCAGTGAGCTTCGATGCGCACGACGTCCGCGCCGACAATGGCGTGCGCCATGTCGAGCTTTACCGCGAGCGTGTCGTGCTCCGGCGTGCCGTCCTGGGCATGCGGATGGCTATCAATCTTCGGGTCAGCGACTTCCGCGGCATTGCGCTGCGCGGGATCGACGACGCCCAGATGCTGGTGCTGCTGCATCGCGATCCGTCATTGAGCATTCCGCTTTGCGTGAGTTCCGATCACGACGAAATTGCAGCCGCCTGGCAAACTTGGAGCGATATCTTCGCACTACCGCAACTGCCGGAGGAAACGGCTTGCGAACCGGCGCCACGGCGTCGGCGGCGCAACGCAATCCGGGCACGGCGTCCGAAATTCCTGGTGCGGCGGCGCGGCGGCGGTCCGCTGGATCTCGCCAACGTGCACAGCGATGAGCGCGAGATCATCGCCAGAAATTAAAGACTGCGGATTTTAGGCTGACCGCATCAGCGCATCAGCGCGTCGACCAATAGCCCTGCAAACAGCAACAGCCCGGCGTCGCGGTTGGATTTGAAGACACGCAGGCACAGCGCGGGATCGTCGATCTTCAGCCGCGCGATCTGCCAGCCAAGATGAACGGCGAACGCGGCCAGCCCGATCCACGCCGAAACGCCCGCACCTGACAGCGCCAGTGCCACGCCGATCAGGATCACCGCCAGACTGTAGAACACAATCAGCGCCCGATGTGTCTGCGCGCCGAACAGACGTGCGGTCGATTTGACGCCGATCAACGCATCATCCTCGGTGTCCTGATGCGCATACACGGTGTCATAGCCGATCACCCAGGAGATTGAACCGGCGTAGAGAAAAAGCGCAGGTAGCCCGAGTTGCCCAAGGATGACGGCAAACCCCATCAGTGCGCCCCACGAGAAGGCAAGCCCGAGCACGACCTGCGGCCACCAAGTGATGCGTTTCATGAACGGATAGACCGCGACGATCGCCAGCGAAGCGATGCCGGTTACGATCGCAAAGCGGTTGAACTGGAGCAGTACCGCAAGACCGATCAGCGCCTGCGCGACCAGAAACGCCAACGCCTGCCGCACACCGACCTGTCCTGACGGGATCGGTCGCGAACGCGTGCGTTCGACCTTGGCGTCGAGATCGCGGTCGGTGATGTCGTTCCAGGTACAGCCGGCGCCTCGCATGACAAAGGCGCCAACCAGGAACAAGACAAGGATAAGCGGCAACCGGCTGACGTCGCGGGCCAAAGCTGCGGCGAGCGCGGCCGACCACCAGCACGGCAGCAATAACAGCCAGGAACCGATCGGACGATCAAGGCGGGCAAGCCGCAAATAGGGCCGCGACCATAACGGCGCGTGCGTATCGACCCAATTGCCGGTCGCATCAGCGACCTGCGCCAATGCGCCGGATTTGAGATTGGCTTCGGTGTTGCCGCTCGTCCCCATCGTAAATGTCAGCGCCGAAGGAACACGAGGGACTCGGTCATGCGGTCCCGGCGATTGCTTTCGAGATTTCGTTCAGTTCGGCACTGCGCGTCATCGCGTCAGTGCGTTGCCGCTCAGCGTATCGAATGTGTTGCCGCTGCTCTTTTTGGCGACCGTGGCTTCCGGCAGCGCCGCCGCGGAACCCAGCACTTCGCTCAGGCTCGGACCGGCAGGGCCCTGCTGCTGCTTTTGCATCTGTGCCGCCGCGCCGCAAACCCTGGTCCGCATCGCCTCGGTGCTCACATGGCCTTTCTTGAGCTGTTCGCTGATCTGCGGCGGGATCCCGCATCTTGCCGCATTGGTCTCGACATATTTGACCATCTTGGTCTCGGCCTGGAGGAAATTGCCGATCAGCTTGCAGGCCTCGTCAGGGCCTGCATGCCGCTCGCCGGCGACCTTCAAAACCTGGCCGCGCTTCTCCGCCTCCTGGCGCAATGGCAAGAAGTCCTTCATGCATTCGTCAGGCGGGCCACCTTGCGTTGGAGGCGCCGCGAAGGGCGACGCTCCGGCGCCTGGAAAGGACGCGGGCGCCGGCGCATTGCCGAAGGCGGACGCCGGCGGCGGGCTGCCAAAAGCGGACGAAGGTGCGGCGCCGTTGACGGGCGGAAAAGCCGGATCGTTCGCGGTTCCGGCCTTGCCGGGCAGCGGCGCGGGAAACGCGCCTTGCGCCAAAACCTGTCCGGCATTGAATGTCACAACGGCGACCACGAATGGCGCGATCAACTGGCGGATCATCAAGGCTGTTCCTTCAGGCCTGCAAGCTTCTTCCCGATAGGAGAGCGACTCCGGTTCGGTATTTTACGATTGCTGGAAACGGTTAACAACCCGTGGAATGGGGCAAGAGCGCGGCGCGACGTCACCCCCGGAAGCCAATAATCGCGCAATTTCTCCTCCTTTGGGCTAAAACGCCCGCGGATTGGACCCTGACCCGAAATGCCTTCGCATGACTTCCGCAAACCCCGGCTGTTCGTGGATACCGTTCTCGAAAGCGGCACGGCGGTAGCGCTTGAGCGCGACCAGAGCAACTATCTTGGCAATGTGCTGAGACTTAAGGCCGGCGACAGCATCCTCGTCTTCAACGGACGCGACGGCGAGTGGCTGGCCTCGATCACCGGCCGCAAGCGGCCTGATGGCCTTGCAATCGAGAGCAGGACCCGGCCGCAAGATCGCCTGCCGGAGCTTGCTTATATATTCGCCCCACTCAAGCATGCCCGGCTCGATTACATGGTGCAAAAAGCCGTCGAGATGGGGGTATCCTCGCTGCAACCGGTCCTGACCCGTTTTACCCAGGTCGCGCGCGTGAATAGCGAACGGATGCGGGCCAATGTCATCGAGGCGGCTGAACAATGCGGCATTCTCGGCATCGCCGAGGTCGCAGAACCCGTCGCCTTCGATCGCTACCTCAGCCATCGCAAGCCGGAACGCTTGCTTGTTTTTTGCGATGAAGCGGCCGACGTCGCCAACGCGTTGAGTGTGCTTCAGAGCAACAAGGCCACCGGGGGAATCGACGTCCTGATCGGGCCCGAAGGCGGGTTTGCCGGGGAGGAGCGCGCCGTTCTGCTGCGTCAGCCGAACGCCTTACGGCTTTCGCTCGGACCCCGTATCCTGCGGGCCGATACCGCAGGCGTCGCCGCGCTGGCATTGGTACAGGCGGTGCTCGGGGACTGGACCGGACACCCGGCCCGTTAAAACGAGCGGTTTGTTAAGCGACTTCATATTAAGCGACTTGGCTTATCCCGGTCGAAACCTCATCTGCGCCATGCTAAAGGGCTCGCGGCCCGTACCCGCAGCCTGACAGAGGCTGCGAACGGCTTGCTCAAAAATCAAATTGAGTCAAAGGCTTAACCATATTACCTGCACCGGACCCGTTTTCGGGGGAGTTGGACTGCAAGATGACCGCAATCGCGCCCCGTCGTGCGACCGGGTCCGCCGCTTGGGCGGATACGTTGCTATTGTCATTTTCCCAGGCCGGCTACGCCCTGGCCGAACCTCCCGTCCTGCAACCGGCCGAGCCTTTTCTCGACCTCTCCGGTGAGGATATCCGAAAGAGCCTGTACCTGACGACGGATGCGGCCGGCGAAGAGCTTTGCCTTCGCCCCGATCTGACCATTCCGGTGGCGCGCGAATATCTGGCCTCCGACCAAGCCGGCCGGCCGGCCGGCTATAGCTATCTCGGCCCGGTGTTTCGTTATCGGGGTGCGGCGCCAAGCGAGTTCCTGCAAGCCGGCGTCGAATCGTTCGGCCGGCTCGATCGGCCGGCGGCGGATGCCGAAATGCTGGCCTTGGCGCTCGAGGCCACGCGCGCCTTCGGCGTCAACGATGTCGAGATCCGCACCGGCGACGTCGCCCTTTTCACCACGCTGATCGATGCCCTAAATCTTTATCCGGTGTGGCGCCGGCGGCTGATGAAGGACTTCAACCGCAAGATCAGCCTCGAGCAGGATATCGAACAGCTCACGCTCACAAGTGCCACGACCCGCAATGAATATGAAGGCGTGCTGGCCGCCCTTGCCGGCTCCGACCGCAAGGCGGCGCTCGCACTCGTCACCGACCTGATGTCGATCGCCGGCGCCAGCAATGTCGGTGGCCGCACGGTCGCCGAGATCGCCGACCGCTTTCTCGAACAGTCGACCTTGAAGGCCGGCGCGCTGCCGCGCGACGCGCTCGCCATCATCAGGCGTTTCCTGTCCATCGCGGGCGATCCGCGCGATGCGATCACGCAATTGCGCTCGCTCGCATCAGACGCCAAGCTCGACATCATGGCCGCCATCGATGCACTCGAAAGCCGAGTCGGTTTTATGGCGGCGCGCGGCATCGATACCGCACTCACGCGTTTCTCGACCGCATTCGGGCGCGGTCTCGATTACTACACCGGCTTCGAGTTCGAACTGCACGCCAAGGGCAACGGTGTCGAACCGCTGGTCGCCGGCGGCCGCTATGACGGCCTCTTGACGCAGCTCGGCTCGGCGACCGCCATTCCCGCGGTCGGATTTTCGGTTTGGGTCGAGGCTCTCGCCCAAATCGGCCAGCCCGCATCATCCGGGAGGCCGTCGTGACTACACCCTTCGTTCTCGCCGTTCCCTCAAAGGGCCGCTTGCAGGAGAATGCCGAAGCTTTCTTCACGCGTGCCGGCCTCGCATTGGCAAAGCCGCGCGGCGCCCGAGAATATCGCGGCACCATTAGCGGGCTCGACAATGTCGAAATCGCCTATCTCTCGGCGAGTGAAATTGCGTCACAGCTGGCGCGCGGTGCGGTGCACATGGGCGTCACCGGCGAGGACCTCGTGCGCGAAAGCATCCTCGATGCCGACAAGCGCGTACTTCTGATCGACAGTCTCGGCTTTGGCAGCGCCAATGTCGTGGTCGCGGTGCCGCAGGCCTGGATCGATGTGCGGACCATGGCCGATCTCGACGACGTCACATCGGGCTTCCGCGAACAGCATAACCGTCGGATGCGGGTGGCGACCAAATACATCAACCTCACCCGCACCTTCTTTGCCGCGCACGGCATCGTCGACTACCGCATCGTCGAAAGCGCCGGCGCGACCGAAGGCGCACCCGCCGTCGGCACAGCCGAAATGATCGTCGATATCACCACGACCGGCGCGACACTTGCCGCCAATGGCCTCAAGGTGCTCGATGACGGCGTGATCCTGCGCAGCTACGCCAACCTCGTCGCCTCGCGCGAGGCTGACTGGTCAAGCGAGGCGCGGGAAGCCGCGCGCGTGATCCTCGACCATATCGCGGCCCGTGCGCGCGCGAACAAATATCGCGAAGTCCGCACCCGCTTCACCGGATGCAACGCCACCCTGCTCGCCGAGGCGGCGCAGCGCTTCGGCGTGGTGTCGCCATTCGGCGGCCCGACGTCTTCCGGAATGGTGACGCTGCACTGCCCGCCGGCCCAGCTCTACGCGCTTGGGAGCTTCCTGCGCGACCACGGTGCGGAGACGGTTTCGGTGGCTTCGCTGGACTATGTGCTTGACCGCGAAAATCCGCTGTTCGCCCGGCTCGAAGCGTTCCTCGGACAATAGATCGCAGGCCTTCCCCCTTGGCGACATTTCACCGCGATTGCCATATGCTGCGGCAGGGAAACGCGTTTTCGAGCGAAGCTGATGTTGGACGATGCTGAGACTGGAACCTGACCGATGATGCTGGGTACGGACGTATCGAGCTTGTCAACGACCG
>DATHPL010000263.1:0-19205 GCA_035483915.1 Bradyrhizobium sp. | reverse complement strand
CGCTTGCGCCAATCGCGCGCCTTATCCCCGAGCAATCCCTGGAGCTGACGCAACGCCTGGCGCCGCTGCCGGTCGGTGTCGGCGTGAATCAGATCGTCGAGGGCTTCGGCTTCGGTAAGATCGAGCTTGCCGTTCTCGAATGCGCGACGGGTGAACTCGCCCGGTTCGGCGGCACGGACATTTTCAAGCCTCGACAGCGAGGTGAACAACGCGGCCTGCACCGCTCGGCTTCCGTGAATATGAAATTCGGCGACATCTTCGCCGGTCGCGCTCGCCGGCCCCGGAAACCAGAGCACCACCGCATCATCGATCCCCTGCCCTTCGCGATCTCGCAGCAGAGCCCGCGTGGCCATCCGGGGTCGCGGCACCCTGCCCGCCAAAACCTCGAGCACTGTCTTGGCCTGCGGACCCGACACGCGGACGATCGCGATCGCGCTCGGCGGCCTGCCCGATGACAGCGCAAAGATGGTTTGCTCGCGTGAATGCATACCCTATTTGGCCGCGGGTCTTTGAAAAGGCAATGGAATTTGAGTGCAACAAAAAGGCGCCCCCGTTTGCACGAGGGCGCCCAACTCGGCCAATGGCCTAGTTGTTACGTATTCATCGATTCGAAGAATTCCGAGTTGTTCTTGGTGTTGCGGAGCTTGTCGAGCAGGAAGTCGATCGCGTCCATCGTTCCCATCGGGTTGAGGATTCGCCGCAGCACGTACATTTTCTTTAAGACCTGCGGATCGGTGATCAGCTCTTCCTTACGGGTGCCGGAGCGCGAAATGTCGATCGCCGGGAAGGTCCGTTTATCGGAAACCTTGCGGTCGAGGATCAGTTCGGAATTGCCGGTGCCCTTGAATTCTTCGAAGATCACTTCGTCCATGCGGCTGCCGGTATCGACCAGGGCGGTCGCGATAATCGTCAGCGAACCCCCCTCCTCGATGTTACGCGCAGCGCCGAAGAACCGCTTCGGCCGCTGCAACGCATTGGCGTCGACACCGCCGGTCAGCACCTTGCCCGAAGACGGCACCACCGTGTTGTAAGCGCGCCCCAAGCGTGTGATCGAATCGAGCAGGATCACAACGTCTCGGCCATGCTCGACCAGCCGCTTGGCTTTCTCGATCACCATCTCGGCGACCTGAACGTGCCGCACCGCCGGCTCGTCGAAAGTAGATGAGACCACCTCGCCTTTCACCGAGCGCTGCATGTCGGTGACTTCTTCCGGCCGCTCATCGATCAGAAGCACGATCAAGTAGCATTCCGGATGATTGGCCGTAATCGAGTGCGCGATATTCTGCATCAGCACGGTTTTGCCGGTGCGTGGTGGCGCGACGATCAAAGCGCGCTGGCCTTTGCCGATCGGAGCGACGATATCGATGACCCGCGCGGAAAGGTCTTTCCTGGTAGGGTCTTCGAGCTCGAGGCGGAAGCGCTCGTCCGGAAACAGCGGCGTCAGATTGTCGAAATTGACTTTGTGTTTGGATTTCTCCGGATCTTCGAAATTCAGTGTGTTGACTTTCAATAACGCGAAATATCGCTCGCCTTCTTTCGGGCTACGAATGTGGCCCTCGATGGTGTCACCGGTGCGAAGTCCAAACCTGCGAATCTGCGACGGCGAAACGTAGATGTCGTCCGGGCCGGGCAGGTAGTTGGCATCAGGCGATCGCAAGAAGCCGAAGCCGTCAGAGAGAACCTCGACAACGCCTTCGCCGATAATATCGGTTTCCTGGATCGCGAGTTGTTTGAGGATGGCAAACATCAGCTCCTGCTTGCGCATCGTGCTGGCGTTTTCGACCCCTTTTTCCTCCGCAAACGAAACGAGTTCCGCCGGCGTCTGGGCTTTGAGGTCTTGAAGTTTTATTTCCCGCATTGGGATGGTCCTGTGGAGTTCTTAAGGGGGGAGGGTGCAAGGAGGCTTTTTGGAAATGCGGACTTGAATCAGAAAGTCCGCAGGTCTGAGCAAGGAAAGCGCCGGGAAGGCTTCAAACCTGATGCGGCGGCCGGTCCAACGAGGAAACCGGGACGCGACCACATCCGCCTGCGTAGGGTGGGAATATCCTCAATATAGAAAATCGGCCGAGTTTCCGCAAGATGGCGTCAGATGGCGCTGTAGCCGAGAAGCACGTCTAAAACGGCTTAACCACTACCAGGATAACGATCCCGATCATCAAGACGGTCGGTACCTCGTTGATACCACGATAAAATTTCTGTGACCTCTGATTCCGGTCGGCCGCAAAACCCTTCACGCAACGGGCAAAAAAACCGTGGACGCCCGACAGCAGCACCACCAGCAGCAATTTTCCATGCAACCAGCCCGCCGAGAGCCAGTGGCCGGCCCACGCGAGGTAAAGCCCTGCCAGCCACGTCACGATCATCGCTGGATTAATGATTGCCTTGAGCAGCCGACGCTCCATCACCTTGAACGTCTCGGACTGCTTCGAACCGACTTCCGCCTCACAGTGATAAACGAACAGCCGCGGCAGATAGAGCATGCCGGCCATCCAGGAGATGACCGCAACGATATGCAGCGCCTTGATCCACTCGTACACCGTATCTCACTTTCATCGGAACGCGCGAAGCATGATCACGTTCATCACGAGCGGCTCGGTCACTTCCGAAAGATGTCTTTCTCTCAACTCGGCAACACATATCCGCTAGCCAACCTTATCTAAACTAATAATTTTAGAATCTTAAGGTTTGAGTCTAAGTGGCGGTGAATTGGACTCACACAAAAAAGCCGGATCGTTCTCCAGCAGTTCCTCACATCTATCGACAGTCGCGGCGCGGATTTCGTTCGTCGCCGTTACGCCAGATGTTTCAGTGATTTGGCAGGCCGGCCCCTCTGTTTATAAAGAGACAAATCCACAAAACCTCACTAACGTTGATGGCGAGGAACAGACTTATCCTCGCCGGGAGTGGTGTGAAGAAAACGACGGGTTATCCCGGAAGGGGCGACCGGGCCGAAAAACTTTCAGATAAGCTCCACAAGGATTCACAGACCACACAGGGTTTTACGTGCCCACGACCAGCAATTATTTCCATCTTCATCTGGTCTCTGATTCGACCGGCGAGACATTGATTACCGTGGCGCGCGCGGTGGCCGCGCAATATGCCAACGTGACGCCGGTCGAGCATGTCTATCCGCTGGTCCGCAGCCAGAAACAGCTGGATCGCGTGCTGGCTGAAATCGAGGAAGCGCCCGGCATCGTGCTGTTCACGCTCCTGGAAAAGGATCTCGTTTCAAAGCTCCAGTCGAAATGCCAGGAAATCAACATTCCGAGCCTGTCGATCATCGGTCCGGTGATGCAGCTGTTCCAGGCTTATCTCGGCGCGCCGACGACGGGACGGGTAGGGGCCCAGCACACCTTGAATGCTGAGTATTTCAAGCGGATCGACGCCTTGAACTACACCATGATGCATGACGACGGTCAGCACGTCGAAGGGCTCGACGAGGCCGACGTGATTCTGGTCGGTGTGTCCCGCACCTCTAAAACGCCGACCTCGATCTATCTGGCCAACCGCGGCATCCGCACCGCCAATGTGCCTTTGGTGCCGGGGATTCCGCTTCCCCGTCAACTGGGGACCTTGACCAAGCCGCTGGTCGTCAGTCTGCACGCGACGCCGGAGCGCCTCATCCAAGTACGGCAGAACCGGCTGTTGAGCATGGGCGACCGCGACAACGACACCTATATCGATAGGCAGTCGGTTACGGACGAAGTTGCGTACGCGCGGCGCCTGAGCGCCAAGTTCGACTGGGCACAACTTGATGTGACCCGCCGCTCGATCGAGGAAACCGCCGCGGCTATCATGAAGCTTTTCTCCGACCGGCAACGGCAACGGCTGTCAGAATGACGTTGTGGCGAGGACAACAGCCGTTGGTGTTGGCGTCGCAAAGCAAGGCGCGGCAGATGCTGCTCGTCAACGCTCACATTGAATTCGAGAGCGATCCGGCTGACATCGATGAGCGAGCCATCCAGGAATCGTCAGGTCTTTCGGCGCCGGGCGAGATCGCAAGCCTGCTGGCCCGCGAGAAAGCCCGGATCGTCTCGGTCCGGCGGTCGTCACGCTATGTCGTCGGTGCCGATCAAACATTGGCGTTGGGAGCACGGATTTTCAACAAGCCGGCGGGGAGGGCGCAGGCTGCCGATCAATTGCGCGCGCTTGCAGGCCATTGCCATGAACTTCATGCTGCGGTTGCCGTGACGCGCGACGGAAAGCTATTGTTCGAGCATGTTTCGATCGCGCGCATGACCATGCGGCAGCTGGATGATGCAGAGATCAACCGCTATCTCGAGGAGGCCGGCGATGCCGTGACTTCCAGCGTCGGCGCCTACCAGCTCGAAGGACTTGGTATCCATTTGTTCGAGCGGATCGAGGGCGATCACTTCACCATCCTTGGTCTGCCGCTGCTGGAGCTACTGGCATTTCTGCGCAGCGAGCATTTGCTGAGTATTTGACATGATCGTGCTTGGATTGACTGGTTCGATCGGGATGGGAAAGTCGACTACCGCGCAATTGTTCGCGGAAGCCGGCGTTCCCGTCTATGACGCGGACGCGGCGGTCCATCGGCTCTATGAAGGCGAGGCGGCGCCCGCCATCGAGGCCGCATTTCCGGGCACGACAACTGACGGCAAAGTCGATCGCAACAGGCTTTCAGCCCGCGTGGTGCTCGATCCCGCCGCGATGAAGCGGCTCGAGGAAATCGTTCACCCGATGCTGGGCGCCTCCCGGCACAAGTTCCTTCAGGATGCCGAGCAGTCCGGCGCGCCAGTCGCGGTGATCGATATCCCTTTGTTGTTCGAAACCGGAGGCGAGAAGCGTGTTGATGCGGTGGTCGTCGTTACGACCACGCCCGAACTTCAGCGCGAGCGGATTCTCGCCCGCCCGAACATGACCGGGGAAAAGCTCGCAGCGATTTTAGCGCGGCAAATGCCCGACGCGGAAAAAAGAAAACGCGCGCATTTCGTGGTGGATACTTCGCATGGTCTTGATCCCGTACGGGCGCGGATTCGGGACATTCTGGCCGAGGCTGCTAAGATGTCGCCTGGACGATCTTGATTCGTCCGTCCTGGTGCGGCGAAGCGGTTCATTCTCATGCGCGAAATCGTTCTCGATACCGAAACCACCGGCCTTGATCCGCTCCGCGGTGACCGGCTGGTCGAAGTCGGCTGCGTCGAGATTTTCAACCGCATGCCGACCGGGCAGACGTTTCATCGCTATTTCAATCCCGAACGGGACATGCCGGCAGAGGCCTTTGCCGTCCACGGGCTTTCCAGCGAATTTCTTTCCACCAAGCCGTTGTTTGCGGAAGAGGTGGAAGAGTTCCTGGCGTTCATCGGCGATGCGCCGCTCGTCATTCACAACGCCTCGTTCGATATCGGCTTCATCAATGCCGAACTCGACCGGATCAAGCGGACCGCCATCTCGAGAGAGCGGCTGGTCGACACCCTGCTGCTGGCGCGGCGCAAGCACCCCGGCGTCTCCAATCGCCTCGATGATCTTTGCTCGCGCTATTCGATCGACAATTCACGGCGCACCAAACACGGCGCGTTGCTCGACGCCGAACTTCTCGCCGAGGTGTATATCGATCTGATCGGAGCCCGGCAGTCGCAACTGATTCTGGCTTCCGAATCCCGAGACACGCGGGCGGCAGCCTACGGCGACATGCCGCGGCGGCAGCGCGACGAACCGCTTGCGCCCCGCATCACCGAGGCCGACCGCGCGGCGCATCGGGATTTTGTCGTGACCCTCGGCGACAAGCCGATCTGGAACGATTTCCTGCCGGCGGTCTAAAGCATGATCCGGACCCGGAGGGCCCCGTTTGCGCAAAGTGTGCCGCGGTTTTCCGTCGCGACAAACGCAAGCGTTTGCGCGGATATCATGCTCAATTGAGGCTCAGCTTGGCTTGATCTGTGAAGCCTGCATCTCGGCGGCTTGCCGTTCCATATTCTGACGGTACAGGCCGACAAAATCGACGGGGTCGAGCATCAAGGGCGGGAAGCCGCCGTCGCGAACCGCCGTCGCGATGATCTCCCGCGCGAACGGGAACAGCAGACGCGGGCATTCGATCATGACCAGCGGATGCAGATTTTCCTTCGGCACATTCACGATCCGGAACACGCCGGCATAGACGAGCTCGAAGCTGAACATCAGCTTGCCGGCATGTTCGGCCTTGCCTTCGACCGACAGCGCGACCTCGTAATCGTTTTCGGCGACGTTACCGGCGTTGACGTTGATCTGGATGTTGATCGCAGGCTGCTGCTGTTGCGGCGCCAGAGAGCCCGGTGCATTCGGGTTTTCAAACGACAAATCCTTGGTGTACTGCGCGAGCACGTTCAGCTGCGGAGGAGGGGCCGCCTCGGGAGGCGTACCGTTGCCGTTGGTCATCCGAATTCTCCTGGAGCGATCTGGCGAGCGATGCCGCTTGCACAACCGGTTTAGCCTTATAAGGGAAGCAAAAAGCCTTGTCGGGCCGAGTGGCTATCATAGGCCTGCCTCTTTCCACAAGGACGACCATTACAGCGGATCGCGAAAGCGGCCCGATTCGTTCAATTACACCGGGCCTGCGACGAGAAGTCTTCCTAAACAATTGAATATGCGGGATTTCCGGCGCTTGTAGGGTTTCCCCTCGGAGCTGAAACGCGCTACAATCGAGGGCAAGGCAAACCGGTGAGGGCCTTGGATCGGCCTGTACGCAGCCCATCCGGCATTTCTGTCGGCAGATGCCATTGGCCGGCCAAGGTTTCATGCTTACATGCGGCTGATCCACCCATGATGTAATATCTGCTAGCGCCGCCTATTTAAAGTTCCTGCGCAACAAGCGGCTAACCCGTTCAGGAACTTCAAATGGAAAAGCGGTATTAGAAACGATAAGTTTGCTAGTGCCCGCAACTTTCCGAAGTTCGTTAAGGGTGGTTGTTGAGCTGTAGTACGAACTTCGGAAGGTGCGCACTAGTCCCCCAAGGGGCACTCTACCGCCGGGTCCACCGCCGGCGCCTAGAACCAGAAAGCGAATTCGACGTGGATATTTATACCATCATCTTCCTGGCGTTGGCCGTCTTCATCTTCCTCCGCTTGCGGAATGTCCTCGGACAGCGCACTGGAAACGAACGGCCGCCCTATGATCGCGCGGCGCGCAACGTTGTGCAGGGCACGCCGGACAGCAACGTCGTTCCAATACCTGGAACCGTGATTGATCAGACGCCGTTGGCGCCGACCGCCGACGTCGTGCCGCCCACGGATCGCTGGAAAGGGTTTGCCGAAGCTGGAACGCCGCTGGCCCAGGGCCTCGACGGGATTGTCGCGCAGGACTCGTCGTTCGATCCGCGCCATTTCGTCAGTGGCGCGCGAAGCGCCTACGAAATGATCGTGTTGGCGTTTGCCAACGGCGACCGGCGGGCGCTGAAGGACCTGTTATCGACCGAGGTCTATGACAGCTTCGAGGCCGCGATCAAGGACCGGGAGCGGCAAGAGCGCAAGACCGAGACGCGGTTTGTTTCGGTCGACAAGGCTGAAATCGTCGGGGCCGAGGCGCGCGACCGCAACGCGCAGCTCACCGTTCGCTTTGTGTCGCAAATGATCTCGGTCACGCGAGACAAGACCGGTGCAATTGTCGACGGCAACCCGGACAAGGTCACCGATATTACCGATGTCTGGACATTCGCTCGCGACACTGGTTCGCGCGATCCGAACTGGAAGCTGGTTGGCACCGGAAGCGTCCATTAATCGCGCGCGGCGTATTGCCGCCGTGCTTGGTGTAACGGTTCTGGCGCTGTCGGTGATTCCGCTGACGGCGTGGGCGGCGCGCAAGGCGCATACGTCGCTCGTTTCGCGCACTACCCATTCGCAACTTCCACCGCCTCGGACCATCCCCTATCCCAGTCTTGAATGGCCGATCGTGGTCAATGGCGGCCAATATACCCCGTTGGCTTGGGCCGACATCGCCGGTTGGGCTTCGGACGATCATGTGCAGGCCTACAAGGCCTTTCGCGTCAGCTGCGCCTCCATCGCCGCGCAACGAAATCCGCCCGAGGATTCCAAGGCGCTCGGAGCCTCGTTGCGTGAACCTTGCCGCGCTGCCAAGGCCCAGGAGATCACCGAGGACACCAAAGCGCGCGCGTTCTTCGAGGCAAACTTCCTGCCCTTGCAGATATCGCGGCTCGGTGAAGATGCAGGCTTTGTTACCGGCTATTACGAGCCGATCGTCGAAGGATCGCGTACGCAGACCGACGTTTACACCGTGCCGGTCTATCGTCGGCCTTCCAATTTGTTTGTCCGCGGATTCAAGCAGGATTCCGTCAGCCTGCCCAACAAGGGACAGGTGTTTCGCAAGATCGGACGCCGCAAGCTCGTGCCGTATTACGATCGCGCCGAAATCGAAGACGGCGCCATCGCAGGACGTGGCCTCGAAATCTGTTGGCTCAAGAATCAAACCGATCTTCTTTTTTCGCAAATCCAGGGATCGGCGCGGATACGTTTGGAGGACGGCTCGACCATCCGTATCAATTACGACGCGCATAACGGCTATCCCTACACGGCCGTGGGACGCGTCCTGATCGACCGCGGCATCATTCCGAAGGAACAGATGTCGATGCAGAAGATCAGGGAATGGATGGAGCAAAACCCCGACGGAGCAAAGGAGTTGCGGCGGCAGAACCGTGCCTATGTGTTCTTTCGCGAGGTACCGCTCTCCGACAAGGACGAAGCGGTGGGCGCGCAAGGCGTGCCGCTGACGCCCGGGCGCTCGATCGCGGTCGACAACTCGCTTCACGTCTACGGCACGCTGTTTTTCATCGAAGGGGAGCTGCCGATTGAATCGTCGCAGTCCAAAACACCGTTTCGGCGGCTGATGGTCGCGCAGGATACGGGTTCGGCGATCACCGGTCCTGCGCGCGCCGACATCTATTATGGTGCCGGCAGTGAAGCCGGTCGCATCTCCGGCCGTTTCCGGCATAACATGCGTTTTGTCATGCTGGTGCCGAAGAGCCTCGATCCCGCCGCCCGCGGCCGCAAGATGCCTCTGCCGGATCCGCGGCCGTCGGAGAAGATCGCCAAACTATTTCCGCCAACCGAGCCCCCGAAAGATAAACCGAAAGAGCCGGCGGATGTCGCCAAGCCAACGACGGCTTCAACGACCACGCCGCCGGTCGCGGAAGCCAAGGTGCCGCTGCCGGAGGCGCGACCGGTGATCGAACCCGAGCAACCGAGCCGCCGTCATCGCCGGCTTTATCGTGACCGCCGATAGATCATGAAGCGACCGCCTCAAATTCTGGACCCGCCGCGCCGCAAGCGAGCGCTGAGCGAGGAGGAGCGCGCGCTGTGGGAGAGCGTTGCAAGGCAGGCCAGGCCGCTGCGAAAGAAACACCGGACCGCGGATTTGCCGGCGATCTCCCAAAAGGGGGAAGCGCCTGTTACCGCCAAGGCCGTGGCTCATCCAAAATTGGCGATCCCAGTCGCCGCGCCTCCGCCAAAAAAACCGGCCGTGCCACCGCTTGCGCCACTCGGCCGCCGGGAACGGTCGCAACTGTCGAAGGGCAGGAAGGAGATCGAAGCCCGTCTCGACCTGCATGGCATGACGCAGGCGCGGGCGCATCGCGCGCTCTCGGGCTTTCTGCATCAGGCTCATGGTGAGGGCCTGACCTTCGTGCTCATCATTACCGGCAAGGGGAAGATCGGCGCCGAGTCCGAGCGTGGCGTGCTTCGCCGCCAGGTACCGCAATGGCTAAGTCAGCCGGAATTTCGAACGTTCGTGGTCGGCTTTGAGGAAGCCCACATCGGTCATGGTGGCGCGGGCGCGCTCTATGTGCGTATCCGGCGATCGCGGATTTAAATCCCATAGCGTTTTCGGGCGGGGTGGATTCCGGTTCGCATAGCAATCAAGTTTACGCAGATTGGGTAGACTTATCTGCGGTAGAAAACGCGTCAAAATAAAAATTAGAACGGACGGACTACGCCGACGCGCGGGATCAGCGTCACGATCCAGCCGAGGACGCCTGTCTTCCTGTCATCGCCGGCGATCGGGGGGACGGTTTGTGCGGCGGGCAGGGTTTTGACGGCGTGCAGAATCAAAAACAGGCACACCGCCCAGTTCGAGATCCATCGCGAGTAGTCGAACACGATCGCAAACATGATCAGATAGGCCACGCTCACCGCAACGATGCTGGCGACAACGATCCGGCGATGAAAGTCGCGGTCGAGCGATCGGATCAAGTCGGAAAGATATCGCCAGAGCGGCGAATGCAGCCAGATCAATAGAGCAAAAACCGGCACACCGAGAATGTTCGACGGCATGCGCGCCCAGGTGTCGCTGATTTCCTTCGCAAGCGGCTGGTACCAGATGTAGCTGAAGTTCAGGAGATCGGTACGAGCCGGATCGGCCATCCGGGTCTTGAGGTAGGCAACGAACTCGGCCTCGGGAATCGGCATCGTTCCCCAGAACTGCAATGCCACGAAGAGCGCGCCAAGCGCGAGAAGAGAGACTAATCCGGCCGCGAGATTCGACGCGCGAACCCCCACCGTCAGATAATGTCTGATCAAAACGATCACGGCGATGGTCGGTACATACATCAGAAGATGGATGTGGTGGACCAGGATCAGGACGACCGAAAAGAACGCGGCCAGCAGCACAAAGCCGATCGATTGGGCGGGGATCAGCAAAAGGATGATCGCAAACAGGCAGCCATAGATATCGAAATGCCCCAGCGTGTGCATGAAGTTCTTGAGAAAGAACGGCGAGCCCGCGGTGAAGACGAACAGCGGCAGATGGGCGTCGTCAAAGCCGAACGTGCGCCGGAATAGTTTGACGAACAGAAGCGCGGTCAGGACCCAAACCGTTCCACCGAGTGCGAATACCAGCCACACCGGCACCTTCTGGGTAAACAGCGACAAGATCGCGCCGATCAGGGCGCGTTTGACCGGCCCGAAATGATAATCGACGAGGAGATGGATGTAGGGGACGTAAGGTGGCAGCGTGATCTTGTGGATCAACACCCCGGCCATCACGGCGACGTTGACGGCGAGCATCACGCGCCATGGATTTTGCCGGGTGAGCAGATCCATTAGCGGGCTACAAAATAAACCGGCTCAAATCGGTGTTCCTGGCGAGATCGCCAACGTGTTTTTGAACATAGTCAGCGTCGATCCGGATGGTTTCGCCGTGGCGGTCGGGCGCGGCGAAGGAAATTTCATCCAGCACACGCTCCATCACGGTTTGCAGGCGCCGGGCGCCGATATTCTCCACCGTTGAATTGACGGCAACCGCGATATCGGCAAGCGCGTCGATGGCACTATCGGCGATGTCGAGCGTCACGCCCTCGGTCTGCATCAGTGCGACATATTGCTTGATCAGCGAAGCCTCGGGTTCGGTCAGGATCCGGCGCATGTCGTCACGGGTCAGCGCTGACAACTCGACACGGATCGGCAGCCGTCCCTGCAATTCGGGCAACAGGTCCGAGGGCTTGGCGATATGGAACGCGCCGGAAGCGATGAATAAGATGTGATCTGTCTTCACGGCGCCGTGCTTGGTCGACACCGTCGTGCCTTCGATCAGCGGCAACAGGTCGCGCTGGACGCCTTCGCGCGACACCTCGCCGCCGACCCGGCCGTCACGCACGCAGATCTTGTCGATTTCATCGAGGAACACGATACCGTTATCTTCAACGGCCGTGATCGCCTCCAGCACGAGTTGATCGTTGTCGAGCAGCTTGTCGGCTTCTTCGTTGACGAGAAATTCGTGGGAGCTCGCAACCGTCAGCCGACGCGTCTTGGTGCGGCCGCCCATTTTGCCGAAGATGTCGCCGATCGAAATCGCGCCCATCTGTGCACCCGGCATGCCCGGAATCTCGAACATCGGCATTCCACCCGAAGACTGGGTTTCGATCTCGATTTCTTTGTCGTTGAGCTCGCCGGCGCGTAATTTCTTGCGAAACGAATCCCGCGTCGCCGCGCTGGAATTGGTGCCGACCAGTGCATCGAGCACGCGTTCTTCGGCGGCCAGTTGCGCTCTTGCCTGAACGTCCTTGCGCTTTCGTTCGCGGGTTTGCGCGATGGCGACTTCGACGAGATCGCGGACGATCTGCTCGACGTCGCGGCCGACATAGCCGACCTCGGTGAATTTCGTGGCTTCGACCTTGATGAAAGGCGCGCCCGCGAGTTTTGCCAGCCGCCGCGCGATTTCGGTCTTGCCGACCCCGGTCGGCCCGATCATCAGGATATTTTTTGGCAGCACTTCCTCGCGAAGGCCTTCGGCGAGCTGCTGACGCCGCCATCGGTTACGCAGGGCGATGGAAACCGCGCGTTTGGCGTCGGTCTGGCCGACGATAAACCGGTCTAGTTCGGAAACGATTTCACGGGGAGAAAAGTCGGTCATGGCTTTTAGCTAAGTCCAAAATGCGGCCGGTACAAGCGCCGTCTTTAAAGCGAAGGCTGCGTCTTTGCTGCGTGGCGTCAGGGATCGCGGACCATCAGCAGCGCCGCTCCATCCGGTGTTTCGACGAGACGGTCGCGGCGAAATCCGGATTTTTCATAGGCCCGGACCGCCCGCGCGTTGACGGGATCAGGATCGGTCACGACACGAGGCGTTCCAGAAGTCAGCATCCGGTTGGCAAAGGCGCGAACGAACGCCGAGCCATGACCGCGTCCAATCATATCCGCTTCGCCGATGAATTGATCGAGCCCGCGGGTGCCTTCGGGCTGCGGGCCAAAGCCGGTATTCCAGCCGCTCAAATTGTAGCACTGCAGATAGGCGAACTCTTTTCCGTCCGCGGCGACGATGAACTGCGCCATGTCGGGATGGTCGAGATCGCCACTCACGAGCTCAAGCTGTTGGGCCGGGTCGTGCCACCACTCGCTGACGTGAGGCATCTCCAGCCAGCGCTTGATGATGGGCAGGTCGTTGGCCGACATCGGACGGAACGCGTAGGCCGTCATGCCTAGCCGCCTTGCAGCGTCTCGATGGTGACGTTGCGGTTGGTATAGACGCAAATATCGGCTGCGATATCGAGCGATCGGCGAACGATCGCCTCAGCGTCCTTGTCGGTATCGATCAAAGCGCGCGCGGCGGCCAAAGCGTAATTGCCGCCCGAGCCGATCGCCATCACGCCGGCCTCCGGCTCCAGAACGTCGCCGGTGCCGGTCAAAACCAGGGAGACGTCTTTGTCGGCGACGATCATCATCGCCTCGAGCCGGCGCAAATAGCGGTCGGTCCGCCAGTCCTTCGCCAATTCGACCGCCGCGCGGGTCAACTGACCGGGATATTGCTCAAGCTTGCTTTCCAGCCGCTCGAACAGCGTAAAGGCGTCGGCGGTAGCGCCAGCAAATCCGCCGATGACGTCGCCTTTGCCGAGCTTACGGACCTTTTTGGCGTTGGACTTGATGACGGTCTGTCCGATCGAGACCTGACCGTCGCCGCCGATCACCACCTTGCCGCCCTTGCGGACTGTCAAAATGGTGGTGCCGTGCCAAACCGGCGTCTCGTGGGCTGATGCATGCATGGAATACCTCATACTAGTGGAGTGGATTTGACATTCGCTCCCGCCGGGCCGCGGATAGGTTAAGCGAATGTCAAATCCAAAACTCCACTAGAAACCTATATTTGCTAGTGGTCCTATGCTTCTAACGTTCGCAAAACTACCTGCCGCGACGGGATGCGAATGTTAGAAGCGGACCACTAGGCCAGATTTAGGGGCAGGCCGGCGCGGTTACAACACCGCATCCCGCCCAAGCCAAGCGACCTCCCGGCCGCACAAGGGACCCCGATTTTGGTCACCATAGCTGGAAGTTGGCCTCCAAAACGGTATCGCGCAGTGGCGAAGCCCAAGGCGGCCTGTTAAAAGGCGGCCTGTCAAAAGAACCGCGTTTTCGGCCAATGGGTTGGCCTAGTGTCCACTCGAGGGAAAGATCTTCATGCGCAGCGCCACCATCAAGCGCAAGACCAAGGAAACCGATATCGAGGTGACGGTTAACCTCGACGGGTCAGGCGTATCCAACGTCGCGACCGGAATCGGCTTCTTTGACCATATGCTTGACCTTCTGGCCCGGCACTCGCGTATCGACATCACAGTCAAAGCGGTCGGCGATCTCCATATCGATCACCATCACACCACCGAGGACGTCGGCATTGCGCTGGGGCAGGCGGTGAAGCAGGCGCTGGGCACCATGGCCGGCATCACCCGCTATGCCAGCGTCCACGTGCCGATGGACGAGACGCTGTCGCGGGTCGTGATCGACATTTCGGGCCGGCCGGTGCTGGTGTTCAAGGTTGAGTTTCCGCGTGACAAGGTCGGTCAGTTCGACACTGAGCTGGTGCGCGAATGGTTCAACGCTTTTGCGATCAATGCCGGCGTGACTTTGCATGTCGAGACCCTATATGGCGAGAACAGTCACCATATCGCCGAGTCCTGCTTCAAGGGCCTGGCGAGGGCGTTGCGGATGGCGGTTGCCATCGACCCGCGCGCGGCAGGTGAGGTGCCGTCCACCAAGGGTCAGCTCGGCGGCTGATCCGGGTTTTGGGCGGCGAGTGACGAGCTTCGGAAACGAGGGCGCTAAATGCCGGTCTATACAGTTCATGCACCCGTGACCAGCAACGTGGATTTTCGTGCGACCGATCGCTTTGCTTTCGTGCGCGACGGGTTTCATGTCTGGGCTGCCATTTTCGGCGTGATCTGGCTGGCCTGGCATCGCCTCTGGCTGGCGTTGCTCGGCTGGATCGTGCTGATGACGGTCATCGACATCGCCATGGTCAGAGTTGGCGTCGCAGGCGCGACGGTCTTTCTCGTCGATGCGTTGCTGGCGTTGCTGTTGGGATTTGAGGCCGCAAGCCTCAGGCGCTGGACGTTGTCGCGGCGCAAATGGCGGCAGCTTGATATTGTGGTCGCCGACGATGAGGAAGCCGCCGAGCGCCGCTTTTTCGATCGTTGGACCGCGCGACAGCGCGTGACAACCAACGACCAGCCGGCGGTTGACCGCGGCGGCCCGCCGCCGACGCGAGATGTGCCTGGCCAGCCTTTTTCGCGGCCGCCGTCACCGCCGCGCGACGACATTATCGGCCTGTTTCCGGAACCGGGAGCGCCGAGGTGAGCGTCGCGATCATCGATTACGGCTCGGGCAACCTGCACTCGGCGGCGAAAGCATTCGAGCGCGCCAGCCGCAGCATGGAAACGCCGGACAAGATCATTGTCACCCGCGACCCTGACGTGGTGTTTCGCGCCGACCGGATCGTGCTGCCCGGTGTCGGCGCCTTCGCCGATTGCCGTGCCGGCCTCGACGCGCTCGACGGCATGGTCGATGCCTTGACGGAAGCCGTGCGGCACAAGGCCCGGCCTTTTTTCGGCATCTGCGTCGGTATGCAATTGATGGCGACGCACGGCAAGGAGTACGTCACGACCGACGGATTCAACTGGATCGCCGGTGACGTCGAAAAGATTTCGCCGCGCGACGAGAACTTGAAGATTCCGCATATGGGGTGGAATACGCTCGATCTGGTGCGCGAACACGCCGTGTTGGAGCGTTTGCCGCTGGGTCCCAAGGGCCGCCACGCGTATTTCGTGCACTCCTATCACCTCAATGCCACCAATGAGGCGGATGTGCTGGCGCGCGCGGATTACGGCGGGCCGGTGACCGCGATCGTCGGCCGCGACACTGCCATTGGCACACAATTCCACCCGGAGAAGAGCCAGCGTTTCGGGCTCGCTCTGATCTCCAATTTTCTGAAATGGAAGCCGTGATTCTTTTTCCCGCCATCGATCTGAAGAACGGGCAGTGCGTGCGCCTTGAACAGGGCGACATGGCGCGCGCCACCGTGTTCAATCTCGATCCGGCAGCGCAGGCATTAAGCTTCGCCGCGCAAGGGTTCGAATATCTGCACGTCGTCGATCTCGATGGCGCCTTTGCCGGAAAGCCCGTCAATGCGCTGGCTGTGGAGGCGATGCTCGCCAAGGTCACTATGCCGGTGCAACTCGGCGGCGGCATACGCGATTTGAAAACGGTCGAGGCCTGGCTGGAAAAAGGCATCACGCGGGTGATCATCGGGACGGCGGCGGTGCGCGATCCCGAGCTGGTCAAGAGCGCTGCGAAAAAATTCCCCGGCCGCGTCGCCGTCGGCCTCGATGCTCGCGACGGAAAGGTCGCGGTCGAGGGCTGGGCAGAAACGTCGGAGGTCACCGCGCTCGATATCGCGCGGCGATTCGAGGATGCGGGCGTTGCCGCGATCATCTTCACCGATATCGCGCGCGACGGCTTGTTGAAGGGCCTCAACCTCGACGCCACCATTGAGCTTTCGAACCGCATTTCCATTCCTGTTATCGCTTCGGGCGGATTTGCGTCGATCGACGACGTAAAGGCGCTACTCGACCCGCGCGCCAAGAAACTCGCCGGTGCCATCGTCGGTCGCGCGCTCTATGACGGGCGGCTCGATCCTCATGCTGCGCTGAAGCTAATCCGCAGCCCGCGGCCGGCTGCTTAGGAGTTTCCATGTTCAAGGTTCGCGTGATCCCCTGTCTCGACGTCAAAGATGGACGCGTGGTCAAAGGCGTCAACTTCGTCGACCTGCGCGATGCCGGCGACCCTGTCGAAGCGGCGATCGCGTATGACGCCGCCGGCGCCGACGAGCTTTGCTTCCTCGACATCACGGCTACCCACGAAAATCGCGGCACCATGCTGGATGTGGTGCGGCGTACGGCGGAAGCCTGTTTCATGCCGCTGACGGTTGGCGGCGGTGTGCGCACGGTCGACGACATCAACACGCTGTTGCGCTCTGGCGCCGACAAGGCCTCGATCAATTCCGCCGCCGTGAGTCGGCGCGAATTCGTCAAGGAAGCCGCCGAAAAATTCGGCGACCAGTGCATCGTGGTCGCCATCGACGCCAAGCGGGTGAAACGCGGCGGCTCGGACCGCTGGGAAATCTTCACCCATGGCGGACGCAATTCGACCGGGATCGACGCCATCGAATATGCGCAGGAAGTGGTATCGCTCGGCGCCGGCGAAATCCTTTTGACCTCGATGGATCGGGACGGCACCCGCCAAGGGTTCGACCTGCCGTTGACCCGGGCCATTGCCGACAGCGTTTCCGTCCCGGTCGTTGCCTCAGGCGGGGTCGGCAACCTCGATCATCTGGTGGACGGCGTCCGCGAGGGACATGCCAACGCGGTGCTCGCGGCCTCGATCTTCCACTTCGGCGAATTTACCATACGCCAGGCCAAGGAGCACATGGTCCGCGCCGGACTGGCCATGCGGCTCGATCCCTGACGACTCTTTGTGACAGAAGTGCTACATGTGTCCGTGATGCCGGACGCGTGAATTTGAAGTCGAGTTCGAAGTGATGTCGCATTTTTCGCTCCACGACCTGGTCAAGATCATCGACGCCCGCGCGGCATCGGGCGGTGAGGGCTCGTATACCCGCAAGCTCCTGGACAAGGGGCCGGAGCATTGCGCCAAGAAGTTCGGCGAGGAAGCGGTCGAAACCGTGATCGCCGGGGTCGGCAACGACCGCGACCATCTCATCGCGGAGAGCGCGGATTTGCTGTTCCACTGGCTTGTGTTGTTGAAGTCGCGTGGCGTCAGGCTTGAGGAAGTTGAGGCCGCGCTGGCACAGCGCACCGGTATGTCCGGGCTTGAGGAGAAGGCCGCGCGCAAGCGCGACTAACGCATGACCCGGAAAAGTGGATACCGGTTTTCCGAAAAGATCATGCGTAATCAATAGAGGCGATCTCCGCGGAGCGAGATAGGCGGCGTCATGGATATTCGGGCACCGGATCAGCAATACAACCCTTACCGGATATTCTCCCGGGAGCAGTGGGCGCGCCTGCGCGATGGGATGCCGATGACGCTCGAAGCGAGCGAGATCGCAAAGCTTCGCTCGGTGCATGACCGCCTTGATCTCATGGAAGTCGAAGAGATCTACCTGCCGCTGTCGCGGCTGTTGTCGATCTATGTCGATGCCATGCAGCGGCTTTACGTTGCCCAGCGCCGCTTCCTTGGCATCCAGGACCGCAAGATGCCCTACATCATCGGCGTGGCCGGCTCGGTCGCGGTGGGCAAATCCACCACCGCGCGCGTGCTGCAAGCGCTGCTGGCGCGCTGGTCGCCGCGGCCGAAGGTCGATCTCGTGACGACCGACGGTTTTCTGTTTCCGAATGCCGCGCTCGAGCGGCAAGGGTTGATGCAGAAAAAGGGCTTTCCCGAAAGTTACGACCTGCCGAGACTGTTGTCGTTCCTGAGCGACATCAAGGCCGGCCGCGAACGGGTGCGGGCGCCGGTCTATTCGCATCTTACCTACGACATCATTCCCAACGAATGGAACGAGGTCGATCGGCCGGACATCCTGATCGTCGAGGGCGTCAATGTGCTGCAAACCGGCCGCCTGCCGCGCGACGGCAAGGCGGTGCCTGTGGTGTCCGACTTCTTCGACTTCTCCGTCTATATCGATGCGGAGGAGCCGGTGCTTCGCGACTGGTATATCCGCCGCTTCCTGGCGCTGCGCGACACCGCCTTCCACGACCCCCGGTCGTATTTCCATCGCTACGCGCCGCTGTCGGACGAGGAAGCCACCGCAACGGCGATCGCGATCTGGGAACGCACCAACCTCGCCAACCTCGAGGACAATATTTTGCCGACGCGGCCGCGCGCGACCTTGATCCTGAAGAAAGGCGCCGACCACGTGGTTGAAACCGTGGCGCTGCGCCGGCTTTAATTTTCTTACTTCAGCGCCAGCGGCCTTTCCTCGTCGAGGAACCCCATCAGCTCATGGAAGAACTGCATGCGGTTCTTTTCCATCATCACCGTATGCGTTCCTTCGCTGAGTTCGATCAGACGCTTGTACGGCGTGTTCTTGAGCTGGGCGAAATAGTTTTGCGCCTGATAGCTCGGCAGATCCGCGTCCCATTCGGCATGGAGCAAGAGCGTCGGCACGGTGATTTTGCCGGGATCATAGAGCGCCTTGCCGGCGCCATAGGTATTGGCGCTGTCTTCCATCACCCCGTTGGGCGCGCGCAGCATCGGCAGATTTTGTTTTGAAGCGTCAGGATCAGTCGCCCAGGTAGCGGTGGCCCAGGCCTCGAACACGCCGGGTGGAATCAGGTCGGCCTGTTTGTCCTCGGCGACGCCTTTCAGCCAGCGTGCCTTGGCGGAATCCTTCGACACCAGCCGGTACGCGCCTAGCGGCGTCGCATTTGGCGTGGCCTGCTCGTTGCGAATCCATTGCGGCGCGTACAGCACGAGCTTCT